>JAZRQI010000131.1:0-13691 GCA_045649705.1 Acutalibacteraceae bacterium | reverse complement strand
GGAGAAGAAATGCTTTGAAACCGCAATGCTGAAACTGAGTTTTTTCCCCTGGTGGCTGTTGTGTGTCCTTGTTTTTCCCGCAATTTACGTGTATCCCTACTATAAATTGTCAATTTCTTTTAAAGCAATAACAATACTGACAAATAATGCTTGACTATTTAAGTTTTTTGTTTTAAAATTGAATTAACAAATTTTGGAGGTTAATTCAATGAAAGTATTTATGATTGGCGGAACAGGTCTGCTCGGTTCAGCAGCAGCAGAATTGTTCATCAACAAAGGTCATGAGGTTAAAACAGTAGCACTTCCTCCTCTTCCCGTGGGAGCACCTATCCCTGAGGAAATGGAAATCGTGTTTGCTAACATCAATGACAAAACAGACGATGAACTCAGAGAAATGATGGCAGGTTACGATTGCTTTGTTTTCGCAGCAGGTATCGATGAACGTGTGGAATTCCCTGCACCCGTATATGATGCTTACTACAAATTCAACATCGCACCTCTTAAGAGAATTCTTCCTATCTGTAAGGAAGTAGGCATGAAGAATGCTGTTATTCTCGGTTCATATTTTGCATATCTTGCAAAACAGCGTCCTGATATGAAGCTCTGCGACAAACATCCTTACATCAGAAGCCGTATTGACCAGGAAGAAGTTGCATTCTCATTTGCAGATGAAAACTTCGACGTAGCAGTTCTTGAACTTCCCTACATCTTCGGCACACAGCCCGGCAGAAAGCCTGTTTGGGTTATCCTTATCGAACAGATTAAGAGAATGGATAAGCTTCCCTTCACAATGTATCCCGGCGGCGGTACAGCAATGCTTACAGTTCGTCAGGTTGCTGAAGTTATCGTTGGTGCTGCAGAAAAATCAAAAGGTGCTAAAGCATGGCCTATCAGCATGTACAACCAGACATGGAAAGAATTCCTCAAAATCGTTTATGCTGCAAGAGGTATGGGCGAAAACAGACCGATTGTCAGTGTTGCTCCCTGGATGATGAGAATGGGTCTCGGCGGAGTTAAGAAAGAATATGCTGAAAAAGGTATCGAAAGCGGTATCGACGTTGACGGACTTGCAGATATTATGGGACTTAACCTCTTTATCGACAGAAAATACAGTGTTGAACTGGGTGCTACTGAAGATGATATCAAAGCAGCTATCTTTGATTCAATCAAAGTAAGCCAGGCTTCATACGACGGTAAAGTAGAACTTCTCGGAATGAAGGGCGAATAATGATTATTAAAAACGAAGTTACAGATGCAATTCTTTCACGCCAGACTATCCGTGAATATAAAGATATTCCTTTGAACAATGATGAGCTTGAAACTTTGATGAAGGCGGCACTTCTTGCACCAAGCGGAAGGAACGGTCAGCCTTGTCACGTAAGGTTTATCACAGACAAAGCAATGCTCGAAGAAATCAACCACGATTTCAAAGAGTTTGTGGGATATGACACACCTGCTTATACAAGGGCAGAGAAAAATCCCGTTTATCACAATGCTCCCGTAATGGCTATGATTTTCAGCGAAACCGGAAGCAAAATGGATGCGGGAATTATGGTTGAAAATATTGCAATTTGTGCAAAAGGAATCGGTCTTGAATCTGTAATTATCGCATCTGTCGGTGCTCTTTTCAATAGCCCTGACAGTGCAAAATGGAAGAAAAGACTTAATATTCCTGAAAATTATGTTTTTGATATTGCAATTTCTGTGGGTTACGGTGATGAAAAACCGGAACCTAAACCCAGGGAAGAAAGCCGCATTCAGTTGGTGAAATAAATTTTAAGGGCTGTGTTTTTACACAGCCTTTTTTCAGGTGATAAAATGAAAACACTTTATATTTCCGACCTTGACGGAACACTGCTCAATAACAATGCAGAAATCACAGATAACAGCAAAAAACTCCTGAATGAATTTCTCTCAAGTGGTAATTTCTTTTCTGTAGCAACTGCAAGAACAGGTGCAACGGTGATTCAGATGCTTGAGGGAGTAAACGTAAATGTTCCCGTGATACTGATGAACGGTGTAGCAACCTACGATACACAGAAAGATAAGTATGTGAACGTACATTCATTCAGCGATAAGGCAAAAAGAGAATTTCTCGCTGAAGTCTGTGATTACGGTTCACCGGGATTTCTGTTTTGTATTGATAATGATAACCTTTCAACATTCTATGAAAATACCAATTCTCCCAATGCCGTAAGTTTTATTAAAGAACGTGAAGAAAAGTTCGGCAAGAAGTTCACAAAAGTGGAAAGTTATATGGATTGCATCGGACACAGTGTAGTTTATTATTCCTATTCAGATACTTATGAAAAACTGAAACCTCTCTATGAAAAAACGAAATTGATTGAGGGGATAAGGGCAGAGTTTTACCGTGACACATATCACCCTGATTTCTGGTATTTTGAAGTGTGCTCAGAAAATGCATCAAAGTACAATGCAGTATTGTGGCTGAAAGAAAAATATAATTTTGATAAAGTTGTGGCATTTGGTGACAACCTGAATGATATACCTCTTTTCAGAGCTGCAGATGAATGTTATGCAGTTGAGAATGCAAAAGAGGATGTGAAAAAACACGCAACAGCAGTTATCGGTAAAAATACAGAAGATGCAGTTGCAGAGTTTCTGAACAATAAATTTTAAGGGCGGATTTCCGCCCTTGTTTTTTTACATATTTCCAAGATAAGTGCCGATGTTTTTGATAGCCTTTTCAGCGTTCTTTTTCATACTTGTCATAGCGGGATTTTTTGACATCATTGCACTGCTTATCAGTGCTGCACCACTGCCGATAGCCATTGCAATACCAACACCTGTTATAATGTTTTTAGCATCTGACTGTTTCATTTTAACCCTCCTTAAAAATTATTAGTCTTGCGACATAAATAGTTTTTGATTAGGGCTCATAAAAATGTCAAGAAAATATTGAAAAAGCCACTTGAAAAATGTTATAATAGTAAGGTTGAAAGGGTGATTTAGAGATGCCTTCTTTAAATATAGTACTTGTAGAGCCTGAAATTCCTCAGAACACAGGTAACATCGCAAGAACCTGTGCGGCGACAGGAGCAAGACTTCATATAATCGAACCTATGGGTTTTAAAATTGACGATAAAAAGTTAAAAAGAGCAGGTCTTGACTACTGGCACCTGCTTGACATAACTTACTACAAGAATATCGAGGACTTTTATGCAAAAAATAATGGTGAATACTTTTATTTTTCAACAAAAGCCCGTCATATTTATTCTGACATAAAATATCCTGAAAATACATATCTGTTTTTTGGGAAAGAAACAAAAGGTCTGCCTGAAGAACTGCTTCACGATAACGAGGAAAGATGTGTCAGAATGCCTATGATAAACTCATCTTACGCCAGAAGTCTTAATCTTTCCAACTGTGTCTGTGTAGGTGCATTTGAAGTTTTAAGACAGTGGGGATTTCCTGAACTTCTCTGTGAGGGTAAGCTGACAAAATTTGACTGGGACGACTAAAAAGGAGGGTGCTTTGTGAATTGGTTGTGGAAAGGAAACAACGATGTTGTTTTCAAAACAGATGTTGAACACAAAAAAGATAAACTGAAAAGAAGCATTCTCATCTTTCTCGGAATGGGAGTAGTTGTAATTTTACTTGCGGCTTTCTTCCTTATGCTTTCTTATGATTTCGATATGACTAACGTTATCGGCTCAACCGGCGGAGAAATCATAGTTGAAGATAACCGTTACGTTGTAAAAAAAGTTTCAGGTGAAGAAAATATTCTCATGTTCTGTACTGATGATGATGAAAAGAACGTTACATTTCTCTGTGCAGTTAAATTTGATATGAGCAAAAAGGAAATAAAAGTTCTGCCTTTGCCTGTGAACGAAAAAGTATTCAACTATAACGCGAAAAAAGTTACTGCAGGTGTGTGCTACCGTGAAGCAGGTGAACTTCAACTTCTCAAATCAGTAAATGAATATATGGGATTTGAATTTGACAAATATATAGGCTGTAAAGAGGGCAGTGTTGAGGGTATTACTGCCAATTTTGAGCCTTTGAGTTTTAAGTTTGAAAAAGATATGTCTTTTAAAAGAGATTCGGATGTTGTGACTTTTGAAAAAGGTACTCACAAGCTTACAGACGATGTTATAGTTAAACTCTTTACTTATTCATCAAAGGAAAACCTTGATGAATTCAGAGGTGAACTTCTTCTTGAAATTTTCAGACAGTATTTCAATGAATCATCAGTTGAAAACAGAAATATCATTTATTCAAATATTATCAGCCAGACTCACAGTAATATTTCAATTGTTGATTTTACAGATTATAAAGATTACATTGTAGTGCTTTCAAGCGACAGTGTGAAGAAAAAATACACGGTTGCAGAAGATTTAGCGGATTTCAGGGAGTGAACCGGAATTGATTAAAAAAATATTATGCACAGCAGGGACTTTGTTCCTGGGCATAGCTTTAGGCTTTCTGTTATGGCTGACTGTTTTTGACGGAGCAGAAAAGTTGACAAATGACACCTCTTTACCTGAAAAACCACAAGGAACAGAATCAGGTTTTTATTATGAAAACCTTGATGATACTGAGAAAATTGCCTATGAACTGATTATGGCGGAAATTGAAAATCTGCCTGAAAAAATTCAGATTCCCCAGCTTGATGATGAGGGATTGTCAGACGTTTTTGAAGCCTTGCTTTATAACAATCCTACTTATTTCTTCTTGTCAGATAACTGCAAAACGGAGACTACAAGGCTTGGTAAATGTTATTTCGTTCCTGAATATTCAATGACAGTTTTTGAGTATATCCAGGATATGAAAGAACTTGAACAGGTGAAAAATGAGGTTTTCGGTGAACTTGAAAATTTTGCCGATGAATTTGAAAAAGAACGTATAATCCACGATTATGTTACAGAAAAGTGCGAATACATTGAAAAAACGGGCGGTACATATTCATCTCTTTACGGATGCCTTGTGAATGGTGAGTCCTCTTGCGAGGGGTATGCAAAGGCAATGAAATATCTTCTTGATGAGTGCGGGATTGAAAACTATCTTGCAGTGGGCACAACCGAAGATGAAAAGAGAGCGGTTCAGGGACACGCATGGAACATAGTGAAAATTGACGGCGAATATTATCACCTTGATGCCACCTGGGATGATACGGAGGACGATTCTGCACCGAACAGATATGCTTATTTCAACATAACAGATGAGGAAATCAAGGTTACTCATAATGTTGAAGAAAGATTTCTCGGCAGATGCACATCAGATGACAATAACTATTATGTGAGAAATTCTCTTTATTTTTCAGATTATGACAGTCAGGCAAGAAGTGCGATGTCATCGGAACTTGCAAAACAGGCAATGCTTGGCAATAACTTTGTGTCATTCAGAATGTCAGATAAAGAATCATTGGAAGATGCAGAAGAAGCACTTTTTGAAATGAACGGAATTTACAGTATCCTTATTTTAGCAGACACTATAACCTCCCAGCCCCTTACAAGAGATAAGATAATGTATGCAATCGACGAAAAGCATAACATAATTATAATAACGGATTTTATTGAATGAAAATTATTAATCAGGAAGGCATTTTTTAAAAAGATGTTTTTCTGATTTTTTTATTATTTTTTAAAATGGTATTGCTATTGTTCTAGATTTGGAATATAATTATTGTAATATCAGATAAGGAGTGTGATGTTGTGGAAGTGATGTCTGCAAGAGAAGCCGCCGCAAAGTGGGGGATCTCACAAAGACGTGTTGCTGTTTTGTGTTCTGAACAAAGAATTTCTGATGCAACTAGGGTAGGCAATATGTGGATTATACCTACTGATGCTGAAAAGCCGATAGATGCAAGAAGTACGCGATATAACAAAACAGAAGAAAAAACTGTAAAGCCCTTTTTGAAATGGGCAGGTGGTAAAGGTCAACTCCTTAAAGAAATTGAACAGTACTATCCTTTTTCTGACGGAATTATTACGAAGTATGCGGAACCGTTTGTTGGCGGTGGTGCAGTTTTGTTTGATATTCTGAGTAAGTATGATTTAGAGGAAATTTATATCAGCGATATAAATGCAGAACTTATCAATACGTATCGAGTTATCCGTGATGATGTAGAAGCCTTGATTGAGAATCTTCACGTAATGCAAAACACTTTTATTCCGAAGGATACAGATAGACGTAAAGAATATTATATGGAAAAACGTGAGCGCTTCAATAATTTGAAAGTTAACGGAAACGAGAGTGCTAATGTTGAAAGAGCGGCACTGATGATTTTTTTAAACAGAACCTGTTTTAACGGCTTGTTCCGTGTAAATAAAAAAGGCTTGTTTAATGTTCCTATGGGCTCTTACAAAAATCCTATGATTTGTGACGAAGATAATCTCCGTACAGTATCAGAGAAATTGCAAAGAGTTACAATTGTGTGTGGAGATTACAAAGAGTCTGCAGATTTTATTGATGAAAATACTTTTGCATATTTTGACCCACCATACCGACCTATTACCGATACTGCAAGTTTTACTGCTTATACCGAAACCTTATTTAATGATAAAGAACAGATTGAACTTGCACAATTTTTTGATGAAATGCACAGAAAAGGTGCAAAAGTAGTAATTAGTAATTCAGATCCTAAAAACTCAAATACAGAAGATGATTTCTTTGATAACATCTATTCAGCACATAAAATCAAACGAGTTGAAGCAACAAGAATGATTAACTGTAACAGTGAAGCAAGAGGGAAAATAAAAGAGTTACTCATATCGAATTTTTAAGGAGTGAATAAAATGAGAGATTTTAATACTTGGTTGTCAGGTTTTTGTGATAGTATAGCAACATGGAAATATTATACCGATTTTGAAAAGGTATATAGAAACACAGAAAGTATAAAAGACGAGTTGAATATCTTAAATGGTCTTATTGGAGAAAAAGATATTGAATGTGAATTCAGAAGAATAATAGAGAAATATCCAGATGTGTTAAAAGTTATCCCTATCCTTATTGCAAAAAGAGAATCGGAAATTAAAATTATCGATGCAGAACAAACCTATTTGTTTAATTTTAAAAAACAAAACTATTCGCTTGATGAATATGTTAAATTTATGAAAAATACAGGCTTGTTTGATTTGTTGCAAAATCATGTGATTCATTCTTTAGTCGATTATGTTATGGGTGTTGAAACAGGAATGGATACAAATGGTAGAAAAAACAGGACAGGCGATGCAATGGAAGATTTAGTTGAAAGTTTTATTGTAAAAGCTGGTTTCATTAGAGATGAAAACTACTTTAAAGAAATGGATATAAGTAAAATAACTAAAAGATGGGATATAGATTTATCTGCCATTTCAAATAAAGGAAAAACGGAAAAGCGTTTCGATTTTGTAATAAAAACACCTGATATGATTTATGGTGTTGAGACTAATTTCTATGGTAGCGGAGGAAGTAAATTAAACGAAACGGCTCGTAGTTATAAAACCCTAGCTTGGGAAACAGAAGAAATTGACGGTTTTACATTCGTATGGTTTACAGATGGAAAAGGGTGGACAAACGCCAAAAATAATCTGGAAGAAACTTTTGATGTTATGCAACATCTTTACAACATTAAAGATTTAGAAAACGGCATAATCAGTGAGGTTATCAAATAATGACCAAGAAAATAACTAAATGGGAGCCTGAAGACTTTGATTTGGAAATGACAACACACTGGTCTTTTCCAAAACGTGGAGATTGGGCAACTCACGATGCGAAATGGCGAGGAAATTGGTCGCCATACATACCGAGAAATATAATATTAAGGTATTCGCAGGAGGGGGATTTAGTTCTTGACCAGTTTGCAGGTGGTGGAACAACTCTTGTTGAAGCAAAACTTTTAAACCGTGATATAATCGGCATTGATGTAAATGATGGTGCTCTTGCTCGTTGTAAAGAGAAAACATCATTTGAACATGAGGGTGCAAATGGGAACGTCTATCTCAAAAAAGGCGATGCGAGAAATCTTGATTTTATTCCTGGTGAAAGCATTGATTTGATCTGTACTCATCCACCGTATGCAGATATTATTCAGTATAGTGAAGATATACCTGAAGACTTATCTTTGTTAAAGGTTAAAGATTTTCTTGAAGAAATGAAAAAGGTGGCTGCAGAGAGTCACCGTGTCTTGAAAAAAGATAAATTCTGCGCTGTTCTTATGGGGGACACCCGACAAAAAGGTCATATGATACCGATGTCTTTTGAAGTTATGAGGATTTTTATAGAAGCAGGATTTAAACTGAAAGAGACAATTATCAAAGAACAACATAATTGTAAAGCCACAGGGTATTGGAAAACAAACAGTGTAAAATATAATTTTTTACTTATAGCACACGAGTATTTGTTTGTTTTTAAAAAGTAAGGTAGTTAAACGAATTGTTTTATTGAAAGGTCAGTAATGTTTATGTATTGCTGACCTTTTTCTTATCTTTTTGTTGATTTAAGTCGTCAAATATGGTATTATCAATTTATAAAAGTATATTGCAAACAGGAGGTTGAAATTATGTCAGTTACCTATGATGGCACTCTGGAAAGGGCAAAGTGTCCCGAAGAAGCAGGTGTTGACACCTTTGTTTTGCGCGATTTTTTTGATGAATTGAAAAAATGCGGATACCGCTTTAAGAATATAATGATTCTCAGGAAAGGTAAAGTTGTGGCTGAGTGCACACGTTATCCCTTTGTTGCGGAAATGCCTCATACAATGTTTTCTTTTTCAAAAGTTGTAACGGCAGTTGCGATTGGCTTTGCAATTCAGGAGGGACTTCTCCGTCTTGACACAACTATTGAGGACCTATTCAGTGATTCGTACAGCGAGAAACTGATAGAGAAAAATAGGGGCATAACTGTCCGTCATCTTCTTAATATGACTGCAGGTAAGTCTGTCGGTCTCCTTGAAAGCAAAGAAAAAGGTAAGTGGCTTGATGCTTTTATTAAGTCACACCCCTATGCAAAACCTGGTGAAAAGTTTAAATATATCAGTGAAAATACCTATGTTCTTGGCAGAATGCTTGCTAAAGTTTCAGGACTTACAATCAGTGAATATCTGAAACCCAGACTTTTTGAACCTCTCAAAATCAATGTACCGTTCTGGGAAAAGGATGAGTTGGGTTTTGATGCAGGCGGTTGGGGAATGTTCCTTAATATCGAGGATATGGCAAAACTTGGTCAGTGCTTCCTGCAGAAAGGTGTCTGGGACGGAGTTCAGGTTATTCCCGAGGGTTGGATTGATGCAATGACAACTCCTTATGTAAGAGATCTTTACGGCCTTGATGCAAAAGAACTTGGCTTCGGTTACAATACCTGGTGCGGACGCGAGGACGGTTATTATCGTCTTGAGGGACTTTATTCACAGTTTATTTTCTGTTATCCCAGGGAAGAAGCTTGTGTTGTAATTAACTGCAGTGACATTACTCATAAGACGATTCTTGACCTTGTTGACAAATATTTCCCCTTGGCATTCAAAGACAATTTATCAGTAATTTCAGAAGATGTCGTTGAAGATTTCAAAGAGAGTCTTAACAGCTTTTCTTTCAATATTCTGCCTGTTGCTCCACGCAATTTCGCAACGGAAAAAGGACTTAATGACAAGATATTTAAGATGTTACCGCAAAAAGTGGCTACGATGCTGCCTCTTTCTTCTACTTATGTGCTCTGCTCAAAGCCGGGATATCTCAACAACATAAAGTTCAGATTCAGTGATGACTATGCGGAATTGTTCTGGGAAGAAAAGAATGCAGGGAAGAATGTTATCTGCATTAACTTTGACGGTAAAAGAAGAATCAGCAACGTTCATTTTGGTGATATGCACACCCACGTTCTGGCTTATGGTGCATGGAGAGAAGACGGTAAACTTGAAATCCAGTTCTATATGATGGAAATTCCCGAAGTAAGAACATGGGTTGTAGAGTTCAGAGGAAATAAAATAAAAATCAAAAATTCACTCAGTCCCAACCTTTATGAATCGCTTAGTAACAAGTACAGATTTCAAGGGATGAAGACGAATTTTATTCTTGACACAGTTGCAAAAATTTCAAACTTTGCAGGAAATATTATTTTTGTAGGAACAACATTTAGAGGAAAACTTAAAAAGTAAAAAACAAAAATCCCGAAAGTTTAACTTTCGGGATTTTGATTTTATTAAAGTCAGATTTTAAGAATCCAATCAAATTTATCTTCTTTTTCGCCCCACTGAATACCTGTGAGTTCATCATAGAGGTGCTGAGTGAGTGTGCCGATTTTACCATCGTTGATGATATAATCTGTGCCTTCATATGAAAGAAGACCGATGGGTGAAACAACAGCAGCAGTACCGCAACCCCAAGCTTCTTCAAGAGTACCTGCTTTGAGAGCGTCGATAACTTCGTCAACTGTGATGAATGTTTCTTCAACATCATAACCTTCGGATTTCATAAGCTCGATGCAACTCTTTCTTGTGATACCGGGAAGAACTGAACCGATAAGTTTGGGAGTTTTGATTTTGCCGTTAATTTTGAACATAACGTTCATAGCGCCAACTTCTTCGATGTATTTTCTTTCAACACCGTCAAGCCAGAGAACCTGTGAGAAGCCTTTTTCTTCAGCTCTTGCAGCAGCTCTGTTACTTGCAGCATAGTTACCGCCGCATTTTGCGTAGCCTGTACCGCCGCGTACTGCACGAACGTCTTCTGTTTCAATCATAATTTTAACAGGGTTGATGCCCTCTTTGTAGTAGCTGCCAACGGGAGAAGCGATGATTACATACTTTGCTTCGTCGATAGCGTGGAGACCGAGTTTAGCATCTGTTGCAATAAGGAAAGGTCTGAGGTAGAGAGATGTACCTTTCTTTGAGGGAACCCAATCTTTTTCAACTTCAACAAATTTTGTAAGAACGTGGAGTGCAAGTTCTTCGTCAATCTGAGGAAGACAGAGTCTGTCTGCAGAGTTGTTAAGTCTCTTGATGTTTTCCATAGGTCTGAACAACTGAACTTCACCGTCGGGAGTTCTGTAAGCTTTCATACCTTCGAAAACTTCTGCGCCGTAGTGGAATACACAAGCAGCAGGGCTGAGTGAGAGTTCACCGTAGGGGATGATTTTAGCATCATGCCAGCCCTCTTTTTTGCTGTAGTCCATTGTAAACATATAGTCTGTGAAAACTTCGCCGAAACCAAGAGTATTGGGGTCGGGTTTTTCTTTGAGGACATTTGCTTTTTCGAATTTGATATCTAACATTCTTATCATTCCTTTTTATAGAATTATAGTAAAATTATACATCTGTGTAAAAATCAAGTCAAGGATAATAATGTATAAAATTTAGTGTTATTAAAATCGTTTATTTAGTTACATTCTGAAGTCCCAATTTTTCAATTGCTTCTTCACGCATTTTGTATTTCAGAATTTTACCTGCAGCATTTTTGGGGAAGGAGGATACAAAATCAATGTAACGGGGGACTTTATGTCTTGCCATATGTGAAAGAATATAGTCTTTCATCTCGTCAATAGTCATTTCATAACCGTCTTTGAGGATGATTGATGCCATAATTTCCTCGCCGTAACGCTTGTCGGGAACGCCGATAACCTGAACGTCTTCAACTGCTTCGTGAGTAAAGATAAATTCTTCGATTTCACGGGGGTAAATGTTTTCACCACCACGGATAATCATATCTTTAAGACGGCCTGTGATGAGGTAGTATCCGTCAGGTCTTCTGCAAGCGATGTCACCTGTGTGAAGCCAACCCTGAGCGTCAATTGCAGATGCAGTAGCCTTGGGCATTTTGTAGTAGCCTTTCATAATGTTGTAGCCACGAGCCACAAATTCACCGTTTTCACCGTCAGGTAAATCTTCGCCTGTTTCAGGGTCGATGATTTTGCATTCAACATTGGGGAATGCACTTCCTACAGTTTCTGTTCTGTGTTCAAGACTTTCTGTGAATTCACCCATTGTGCATCCGGGAGAAGCCTCAGTCTGACCGTAAACGCTGAGAATCTGAGTCATATTCATTTCTGCAGCAGCTTTTTTCATCAGGTCAGCAGGACAGTTAGCACCTGCCATAATGCCGATTCTCATATATGAGAAGTCAGTTTTTGCAAAGTCTTCGTGCTGGAACATTGCAATGAACATTGTGGGAACACCATTGAAACAGGTGATTCTTTCAAGGTTGATACAAGCAAGTGAAGATTTTGCTGAGAAATAGGGGAGAGGACAAAGTGTACCGCCGTGTGACATAGTTGATGTCATAGTAAGCACCATGCCGAAGCAGTGGAACATTGGCACCTGAACCATCATTCTGTCAGCAGTTGAAAGGTCCATTCTGTCACCGATACATTTGCCGTTGTTTACAATGTTGTAGTGGGTGAGCATAACACCCTTGGGGAAGCCTGTTGTACCTGATGTGTACTGCATATTTGCAACATCGTGGCAGTCAACGTTAGCAGCTCTTCTGTAAACTTCTTCAACGGGAACGTTAGATGAGAAGTTTACGGCTTCGTCCCATGTAAGGCAACCTTTCTGCTTGTAACCAACTGTAATGATGTTACGCAGGAAAGGAAGACGTTTGCAGTGTAAGGGCTGACCGGGAACTGCAGTTTCAAGTTCGGGACAAAGTTCTGCAATTGACTCAGCATAGTTTGAGTCAAGGCAGGATTCGATTGTAATAAGGGTATGAGTATCTGACTGCTTGAGAAGATATTCAATCTCGTGGATTTTGTAAGCAGTGTTGACTGTAACAAGGATTGCACCGATTTTTGTTGTTGCCCAGAATGCGATAAACCACTGAGGAATGTTTGTTGCCCAAACAGCAACCTTGTCACCGGGTTTTACGCCGAGAGCAATAAGTGAACGTGCAAAAGTGTCAACGTCGTCACGGAACTCTGAATATGTTCTTGTGTAGTCAAGAGTTGTGTATTTAAAAGCGTACTGGTCGGGGAATTCCTCAACAACTCTGTCAAGAAGCTGTGAGAAAGTGTATTCAATAAGTGTCTCTTTCGGCCAGATATATTTACCTGTGCCTGCCGCATTGTGGTAGAGAGCACTCTTTTTGTTATGCTTTGTTCTGAAACGGTGCATAAAGTTTATGAAATGGGGGAAGATTACTTCCAATTCGCTGATTTCTTCAATTCTGTCAGGTGCCCATTCAATTGAAACAAAACCAACATAGTTAATTGAACGAAGAGCGTTCATCATTTCTTCAAAGGGAAGTTCGCCGTCACCTATAAGTGTGTAAATTGTCTTGTCGCCGTCTTTTACAGCATCTGCAACGTGAACGAGCTTTACATAAGAACCCAAGTTCTTGATAGTAGTTTCAGCGTCTTCTTTGCCGATAAAGAAAGTATCGTGCATATTCCAGTCAACACAAAGCCAGTCTGATGCGAATTGGTTGAGAACACCGCAGAGCTTTGTTGTGTTAGCGTAGATACCTGTTGTTTCCATAAGGAGAACAACCTGCTCTTTTTCTGCGATTTCAACTGCATCTTTAAGGAGAGAAACAACCTTTTCATCATTGTCTTCACCTGTGTAAGTGATTTTTACAAACTCTGATGCAAGTGTGTTTGCAGCAGAAATACATTCTGTCAGATAATCGATATCTGTTAGGTCACCTGTGTAGTCAACTGCAGAAACAGTAAGACCGAGATTTTTGAGTTTGCGTTTAACCGAGGGAGTGTTATCAGGGTTGAGAGGGCCGTTAGGAGCAGTGAAAACGTCGTCTTTTATGTCG
>JAZRQI010000130.1:0-4832 GCA_045649705.1 Acutalibacteraceae bacterium | reverse complement strand
GAGAGCTATAAACGCCCTTAATCTTGCAAACTTCCTCAGTTCTACAAGAAAAATTTCATTTGACCTTGTTGTTGAAACAATGTACGAAACAGGTAAAGACCTTAAATTCCACTACCGTGAAACATCTGAGGGCGGTCTTGCGAAGCTTTACCTTAAGAGGAAGAAATAAATTAATACTATATCAACGCAGCACGGACACCCAATGGGCGCCACTACCTTTAGAAAGAGTGTTATCCAAAATGAAAAAATTTTTATCAACTTTACTTGTACTATTATCATTAGCTCTGTTACTTTCATCTTGTGCAACAGAAAAACTTTCTATCGAAGATTACGAATGGCAAATGAGAACGGTTATGAGTGGAGATGTTGACACGGTTCAGAATAAAGAGTCTCTTATTGTTGCTGTTGGTGAACCTGATGATCTGTATCCAAATGCAAAAATTGTGGATATAACCTTGATTGCCAAAAACGGCACTATTACTCTTGTAGACTCAACGAACAATAAAACATATAGCGGAACTTATACAGTACAAAAGAAAACACCACACGGAACTGATTACGAAATTGCAATAGATGGAATAAATGGTTATGCTACAGTTGCACCAACAAAATATTATGACGACTCAGAAGTTCCGTCTTTGCCAATTAATTTAGGTGAATGTGCCTTATACTTTATTCCTCAAAAGTAATTATGTTTAAAATAAATGAAGTTTTCATATTTTTAACTTTCTATTAAAGTTTTAATTGCTAAATAATCTACAAGATAAAGCAAACAGAGAGCAGTTTTAAATAGACTGCTCTCTGTTTTTTACTTTTAAATATTCCACGGGTATACATTTTCAGGCTCTACTGAAAACGTAAGGATTTCTTCTGAGTTTATCTTTCTGAATGTTACTTCTCTGCAGAAAAGTCCCATATTTTTGCAGTTATCTTTTGCTCCATATTTGCCGTCACCTACAAGTGGCATTTTGCGGGATGCAAACTGTACTCTTATCTGATGCGTTCTGCCTGTATGAAGTCTTATTTTCACAATGGAAATTTCATTATCAGAACATAAAACTTCGTATTCAAGACTTGCTTTTTTTACGCCTTTTCTTTCTTTTTTCACTACAAAAGACTTATTTTTTCTTGAATCCTTAAAAAGCAAATCTTGGAAAATCCCTTGATTTTCCTCAGGTTTTCCCCTGACTGCGGCAATATACTCTTTCCTGAAATCACCGTTCTGCATCTGACGTGTCAGGTCTGCTGCCGCTTTCTGATTTTTACCGAAAACCATAACTCCGCCTACATTCCTGTCAAGACGGCTGACAACAAAAATGTCACTTCCCGTCTGTTCACGAAGTATGGTTACCGCGTTTTCTTCTGTTTCTGAAAATTGTGATAGAATCTCAGGAGGTTTTACTGCCACAACTACATTTTTATCTTCATACAAAATCTTCATACTTTTGCCTTTTCGTATTCGCTTTCAAGCCATTTCTGTGCTTCAGCTGTACCATCAGGTGAAAAATCGAAATCTTTTGACACAATTTTGTCCTTTTCAACCTCGCACATTGCTTTATATGTCAGGGCATACTCTGCTCTGACAACATTATCTTCTTCCTGCTTTGCGATTCTCACGCAGTAACGGAAACTGTCATCAGTTATTCCTGCATTTATTTTAAGAGGTGCTGAGCCGTAAAAGGGATTCACTCCCCCACCAATATCCATTGCACCTTTCAGATAGTCAAAACGCTGAACAATAATTTTACTCATAACGAAAATTCCTTTGCTTTTTATTAAATAAATTATATATTATACTTTAAAAAATGTCAATTTTATGTTATAATATAATAACTTTGTTTTGGGAGGTTTTCCAATGATTCTTTTAGCCATTGACGGCAACAGCTTACTTAACCGTGCTTTCTACGGAATTAAACTTTTAAGCAACAAGAAAGGTCAGTTCACAAACGCGATTTACGGCTTTACAAAAATGCTGATAAATCTCCGTGACGAAGTGAACCCTGACGCTGTTGTTGTTACCTTTGACAGAAAAGCTCCCACTTTCAGACACAAGATGTACTCTGAGTATAAAGCAGGCAGAAAGCCTATGCCTGAAGAACTTTTTTCTCAGATGCCTATTGTAAAAGAACTCATAACCCTTTTAGGGTACAAGATTATTGAACTTGACGGTTGGGAGGCTGACGATATTCTCGGAACACTTGCCGCAGGTGCAAAAGACTCTGATTTCTGCTACATTGCCACAGGTGACCGTGACAGTTTACAGTTAATTGACAGAAACGTAAACGTACTCCTTGCCACTACAAAAATGGGTAATGTACGCTATGACACCAATGTTCTTATGGAAGAATATGGTGTTACACCTCCTCAGATGATTGAAATCAAGGCTTTACAGGGTGACACTTCCGACAACATCCCCGGCGTTGCAGGTATCGGTCCTAAAACTGCAGGAGACCTGATTCAGACTTACGGCTCTGTTGAAAAGCTTTATGAGGCTCTGCCCGAAATGAAAATCACTCCCAAAATGCGTGAAAAACTTGAAAACGGTAAGGAAAGTGCATTTTTAAGCCGTGAACTGGGTACTATCAGCCGTGATGTGCCTATTTCTAAAAATTACGAGGATTATCTTCCTGATGAATGCAAAAAGGGCGAAGCAGCAAAACTCCTCAACCACCTTGAAATCTTCTCTCTCAACGAAAAATTAGGTCTTGAAGACGCTGAATTTATCCCTGATGAAGAATCATCAGAAGTGGAAATCAAGGTAAAGGACTGTCAGATTGAGGATGTTAAAAAACTCATAGAAGAAAACGATGACATCTATTTCCTTGCTGAATTTTCAGGAAACAACGTTGCTGAAATTTATTTTTCTTTCGATGATACAGTTTACTGCCTTTCTTCATTGCAGTTGGGATTTGAGGATTTTCTTCTCCAATTCCTTGCTGATGAAAGCAAGAAAAAGTTCACAACAGACACAAAACTTCTCCATTCCTATGCTATGTCAAACGGGAAATCATTAAAAAATATCGGTTTTGACATCTCACTTGCAGGATATATTCTCAATCCCTCATCAAACGATTATACCGTTTCACGTCTTGCAAAGGAATATTCCGTTCAGGTAAAATGTGACAGTGAAGATGAATTCATCCTCTCCGCAGGTGCATTGAAAATCCTGACAGAAAAAATGCAGAAAGAAATTGACAAAAACTCACAGAATCACCTTATGTTCGACATTGAAATTCCTCTCAGTGAAGTTCTTGCATCTATGGAACTTGAAGGATTCAAGGTTGACAAGGAAGGTATTATAAATTTCGGTCAGAAACTTGAAAATGACATTAAAGTTTTACAGGAAAATATTTACGAAGAAGTAGGATATGAATTTAACATTAACTCTCCTAAACAATTGGGTGTTGCACTCTTTGAAGATTTAGGACTTCCTGCAAAGAAAAAGACAAAAAGCGGTTATTCCACCAATGCAGACGTGCTTGAAAGTCTCCAGTATGCTCATCCTGTAATCAATATGATTCTCGATTACAGGTCATTTACAAAGCTTAAATCCACCTACTGTGACGGTCTTGTAAAGGTTATTGATGATGACGGCAGAATCCACTCAACTCTCAACCAGACTGAAACACGTACAGGCAGAATTTCATCAACAGAACCTAACCTGCAGAACATTCCTGTCCGCTCATCTCTTGGCAGAGAAATGAGAAAATTTTTCACTGCAGATGATGGCAAAACACTCGTTGATGCCGACTACTCACAGATTGAACTGAGAGTTCTCGCTGACATTGCAGACGATAAAACTATGATTGACTCCTTCAACTCAGACAGAGATATTCATACAGAAACTGCATCTCAGGTTTTCAATATGCCTGAAAATATGGTGACTCCCCTTATGCGTAGCCGTGCAAAGGCTGTAAACTTCGGTATTGTTTACGGAATCGGTGCTTTCTCTCTTGCAAAGGACATCGGTGTTACAAGGAAAGAGGCTGACAGCTACATCAAGGGATACCTTGAACATTACAGCGGTGTTGACAGGTATATGAAAGAAGTTATAAATGACTCAAAAGAACGCGGTTACGCTGAAACTCTCTTCGCAAGAAGACGTTATCTGCCTGAACTCTCCGCATCAAACGCTATAACAAGAGGTTTCGGTGAAAGAGTGGCACGTAATATGCCCATTCAGGGTACTGCAGCGGACATCATCAAAATCGCAATGATTAAGGTTTATAACAGACTCAGAGAAGAAAATCTCGCATCAAAACTCATTTTACAGGTACACGACGAACTGATTGTGGAATCACCTGAAAATGAAGCAGACAAAGTAAAACAGATACTGTCACGAGAAATG
The DNA here is from genome assembly GCA_045649705.1 of Acutalibacteraceae bacterium. Lineage (GTDB taxonomy): Bacteria > Bacillota > Clostridia > Oscillospirales > Acutalibacteraceae > SIG575. Next base: position 484 of record JAZRQI010000130.1, on the reverse strand, counting down.
GAAAATGCTTGTAAGATGAAAGTTAAACTCAAAGCTGACGTTCAGAGCGGAAAGACATGGTTTGATTGCAAATGATTATCACATTTATATGTACAGGCAACACCTGCAGAAGTCCTTTAGCTGAAGGTCTTTTCAAAAAAATGAATACTGAGCACGAAGTTTACAGTGCAGGTCTCAACACAGTTTTCGGCATAAACGTAAGCGAAAATTCCGTTACCGCTGCAAAGGATTACGGTGTTGACATTTCAGAGCACGTGTCAATCCCCCTTTCAAATCTGCAACTTATGGCAACTGATTTGTTCGTGTGCTTAAGCCACAGCCACGCCATGCAGTTAATTCCCGTTGTGGGAAAAGGCAGAGTTTATGTGCTTGGAGACGGAATTCCTGACCCTTACGGCGGAAGTCTTGAAGTTTACAAGAAATGTGCCGAAGAGATTCACAAAGGTCTCATAAAACTGAATGAAGACCTGAAAACTATGCCCAT
>JAZRQI010000129.1:0-1844 GCA_045649705.1 Acutalibacteraceae bacterium | reverse complement strand
GTTTTTGCGGCACATATCAATCCACTTTTTCAGGTTGTCAAAATTGAACTCATAACCTGAATCCGTCTTTTTAACACCTACTAACTGAACGGTAAGTCTTTCAGAGCCGATTTTTGTGTCAAGAGGCGGTGTGAACAGGGGAGTCAGAATAAAGTTAATACCGTGTTCTGCGGCAGTTTTTACGAAGTTTTCAGTAATTCTCCAGAATTCATCGCTGAATACGGGAACCTTGTAGTATGTAGCAAGGCTGTCGCAATGGAACCAGTTAGTGTAAATCAGAGTCTGTTCAGGAAGACACTCATCAATAATATCAAGTGTCATCTTTCCTGTGCAGAGAACTTCACCCTCATTATTTTTAATGGTGATTTCAATGTTGTGAATACCTGCATCAAGGTTTTCTCCTTCAATCCAGAAACTCTGGGGTGCATCTTTTGCCATTTTGAAGCTTTCGCCGTTATAGGGTCTTAAAATGTCGGGATAAAGACCGGGAGTTGTTCTCAGATAGTATTCGTCATAATCGTTATCAGCTGCTTTCACAGCAGGTACTGAAAGGACTCTGTAAACCTTAAGATTTTCAGAAATTTCAAAGAAAATATCTTCTGTGCACTGGTCACTTGAAAGTGCAAACTGAAAAGCTACTTTTTCATTTCTGAAAGCGGAAATTTTTTCAATTTGAATATAGTTTTTCGGTTCTTCATCAAGAAATACTTTTGCTAATGAAGATAAAATATAAGTTTTAAATGCCATAAAATCACATCCTTTCAATAAATATATCACACAGGGAAAATCATTTCAATATTTTTTGGAAAATTAGGTTTAATCGATGTGTTTTTTCAAAGAATATCTATATATAAATTTGAGGAGAAATTTCTATGGATAACTTGAACAGAATGCTTGACATTCTCAATAAAAATGAAGATAAAACGAGAGATGAATACAGAATTCCTTACAGCTGGAATTATATGGGGACAGAGTTTGAGAAGGCTGATATACAAGGTGAAATACTTGTAAATTCCCGTGATTATTTCATAAAAGCAATTGAAAATATATTAAACCGCAAAAAGACAAAAAATGAGGAGACAATGTCCTGCTATTCGCTTATGGTCAGGTGCTTTTCTGCCTGGGACCACGGAAAAGGTTTTGAGAGCGGTACATTTCTGAAAACTATTGCACTGTTGCCTCTTATTAAAGATATGGGTTTTAACTGTGTTTATTTTCTGCCTGTTTTTGAATTGTCAAACGAAAACAAAAAAGGTGAGTTGTCTTCCCCTTATTCCATAAAAGATATTATGAATTTTGACAGTAATCTTCACGACAGTCATCTTGACGGAATGAGTCTCAGAGAACAGTTCAGTGCATTGTGCGAAGCCTGTCACAAGCTGCAGATGAAAGTGATTCTTGATTTTGCTTTCAGAACCGCATCACGTGACAGCGTTCTGTGTGACACTCACCCTGATTGGTTTTATTGGGTGAAGAATCATTCTCTTCTTGATTTTAAAGCACCTGAGTGCCGTGAACTTGGTCACACCCCTGTGAATGAAAAGAATGTAAAACAACTTTACAAATCAGATGATATGTCAGTTTTTGCGAACAGTTTTTCTTTCCCTCCTGATATGTCGGTTGTGAATGCTTTGCAGAAAGAGGGAGTAAGCTTTCGTCAGCAGTGTTCAGACAATCTTGGAATATCTGTAATGCCCGGTTTTGCAGACACTATAAATGACCCCCAGCCACCATGGAGTGACGTTACTTTTCTCAAATATTACTATGATAATACTGAAAATGTGAAAAAGAAATTCGGTGATGATTTCCCACCGATGATAGCACAGGACGGAATAAAATGCAGT
>JAZRQI010000128.1:0-1792 GCA_045649705.1 Acutalibacteraceae bacterium | reverse complement strand
AATTTCGGGAACCATCACATAAGTGGCGCCGGTAGCAATCCCGGGATGAATTGCAATATAGCCTGCATTTCTGCCCATAACTTCAACAACAGAGCAACGATCATGGGAGGTCATTGTATCGCGAAGACGATCGATCATATCCAAAACACAATTTACGCTTGTATCAAAGCCAAGAGTAACGTCGGTGGAAGAAATATCGTTATCGATGGTTGCGGGAATACCAATACAGGGAATGCCGTGAGAAGAAAGATCGCCGGCGCCACGATAAGAACCGTCACCACCGATTACAACGATACCCTCAATACCTCTTTCCTTACAAGTCGCAATTGCAGCCTGCATACCTTCTTCAGTTTTGAAATTGAGGCTTCTAGCTGAACGAAGCATTGTGCCGCCACGGTCAATAATATCAGATACGCTTCTGATATCCATTTCTTTCATATCGTTTTCCATAAGACCGTTATAACCGCGGTTTATACCATAAACTTTCATACCGTTTTCGCATGCAGTTCTTACCACTGCACGGATACAAGCATTCATACCCGGAGCATCTCCGCCACTTGTCAATACTGCTATAGTTTTCATTATACTAATCCCCTTGGTTAAAAATTATTACTTAATATAATAAACTAATATGCGACAAAGTTCAAGTACTTTTTGCAATTTTTTCTAAAATTTAGTAATTATTATACCATTATTTTATGCCCACATTCTCGTCCCCGACAATTCTTTTCAGTTCCCTGAGCATAGAATTATTTACATCACACAATCTGCCCTGATGACGGACAAGTTTTCCTGTATCTGTGAAGTAATAGTAAACGGGCGTTGAGCCGTCAAAAACGTCAAGAACATTCTGAACTTTACCGTATTCTGCACACTCGCTGTTTTTCATTTTAAGATAAAGACCTTTATTTTCCTGCTTTTTCACAGGAGGTTGTTGTTTTACTTCACGAGGTGCTTCTGTAATATTTTCGCATACAATTTTGCATTCCTCGTCTTCCCTGTAAGAAAGTCTACCCATAATGAGAAGAACTTTACCGACAGAAAGATGATTTATAAAATCTCTGTAAAGTTTTGAAAAGACAATAACTTCAATGCTTGATGTTGTGTCTTCAACAGTGAGAAAAGCCATTGTATCGTTGTTTTTTGTGACTTTCTTTTTCACGGAAGACACAATTGCAAGAATGTTCACACGTGAATTGTCACCGTATCTTGAAGACAGATTTTCGTTATCGGCAAGAATATCACTCAGTTTATCGGTTTTCAGTGCAGTTGCTACGTTTTCGTAACGTGAAAGCGGATGTCCTGAAATATAAATGCCTGTAAATTCTTTTTCAAAACTCAACTTGTCCGATGTTTCAAACTCAGGCAAATCGGGTACATCAACTGAGAACATTTCCGTTTCATCACCGAAAAGTCCAATCTGACCCCCTGCAATGATTTTACCACTGTTTTCTGCCTCTGCCATAATTGATGGAAGTGCTGTTATCATCTGGCGTCTGTTCAGATCAAGTCCGTCAAGTGCACCACTGTAAATAAGTGCTTCAATCGCTCTGCGGTTCAGGTCTTTTCCGTACATTCTGAGACAGAAAGATGAGAAAGATTCAAATTTTCCGCCGTCTTCTCTTTCCCTGATAATAGATTTTATAGCATTTCTGCCGAGATTTTTAATCGCCAACATACCGAAAAGTATATCGTTATCTTTTACAGTAAATACATCAAAACCTTCATTTACATCAGGAGGTACGATTTTTATACCAAGTCGGTTGCATTCCGAAATATATGCTGCAACCTT
>JAZRQI010000127.1:0-4571 GCA_045649705.1 Acutalibacteraceae bacterium | reverse complement strand
AACCTTTTCAATATAAACGAAAAGATAAGGGAAGAAAACCTGTACTGCTACGTTATAAAGGCCGATAGCTGCAAGAACAAGATAGAGTTTTGAATTCTCTTTTACAACAGAAGGTCTGAAACCGTAGAAAAGGTCACTCCAATAGTTTGAATTTGTTTTTTCGCCTTTGATTTTCGGTTCTTCAAGAGTGAAAAGGCCAAGCACACCACAGAGTGTAACTACCAAACCTACACCGAGGAAGAAAGCCTTATAGGAAATCACTCCACCCTGAGCAAGTGAGCCTACACCCATTACTGCTACCATAGAGATGAGTCCTACAAACAGGAACGCAGTTTCAACTTTGGGGCGGACAGCAGGGTTTGTCACGTCTGTTACCCAGGCATTGAAGGCTGAGTCGTTACTTGTTGAACCCATAAATGTCATAATCATATCCATAAGGATAACTGCCCATACTGAGAAAGGAAGGATTTTAACTTCGTCTGAAAGGCCGAAGAGAGATGCGATGTTTTCTTTTGAAATAAAGCCGAAAGCAGCAGTGATAAAACCCCATACGATGTAACCGATTGAGATGAATGCTTTACGCTTTTTCATCTTTTCACTGAGCGTACCCATAATGAATGTTGTTATAACTGCAGTCAATGCAGAGAGAGCAACCATTCTGCTGATAGCCGTTGTGGGAGCCATAACCCCATTCAGAGCGTGTTCAGAAACGCCCTCGTAAATTGAGCCGTAAAGGAATGTGTTGAAATACATATTTTCAAGATTCCACGCGATACCGCCCATAAAGTTAAAAAGCAGTATGTTCAGCCAAAGTTTTTTTGAAAGTTTGTTTTCCATTTTTAAACCTCCTTATTTAACAAGAAATCAGCAAGTCTTTCAGAAGACTTTCCGTCAAAATAGTCGAAATTAAAATCTCTGAATTTTGCATTTTTCTCACTGTCAAAATCATTGTTTTTGATTGCTTCAATCATTTCATCGCTTGTCTTTACAACCTTGCCGGGAACATAACCCTCGTATTCAAAATATAAATCTCTGTCGTTTTTATATTTTTCAAGGTCATAAGCGAAGAAAAGCATGGGTTTGCCTAGCATTGAAAACTCCATACAGATTGAGGAATAGTCTGTTATGAGAATATCGCATTCTCTTATCAGCTCGTTTACGTCATCGTAGCCTGTTGCATTGAAAACGCCTTTTTCGGGAACAGATGTGTGAATCTGAGGATGAAGACGGATCAGAAGTGCATATTCCTCACCAAGTTCACGATTGAACTTTTCTATATCAAAGTTTTCAAGAATTTCTTTATCTGCCTCAGGGTCATCACGGAATGTAGGCGCATAAAGAATTGTCTTTTTGCCCTTAAGTTCAGGGTATGTATCATAGAAATGAGTTTTTGTGTTTTTGTAAAGAGCATCGGATGCAGGCTGACCGAAAGGTAAGCACTTGCTTTCATCAACGCCGAAAGCACCTGCACAGATGGGAAGTGCTTTCTTTGAAGAAACAACTACGTAAGAATATTTGTCTGCACATTTCTGTGCATTCTTTCTCACATCGTCTGTCAGGTTTGTGTCCATAATGAACTTTTTAAGAATACCCTGTCCGTGCCACAACTGAACAATTTCAGTTTTCTTTGAAAAGTTAAGTTTTGCCATAGGCATAAACGTATCATTGAGAAATACATATCTTGCCGTTGCAAGACGGTACGCTTTCAGAGTAAAGAATTTTATTGCAGTTTTGATACTGTCCAGTTCTCTGCTGCTTATCTCAGTAAAGACAAAATCTCCTCTTTTTGCAAATTCCTGTCTTACATACATTAAACTATCCTTAAAATTTGCGTTGTGAGGAGATAAGAGAACTACGCTGTTTTCCTTAACGGGAAACAGCCTGAACAGATGAAAGAATAGTGAATAAAGAAAATAGAATAATCCTTTCATAAGTTGCTCAGTCCTTGTAATTTATTTTTTACCGCCTTTGACAAGCTCATCGTACTTGTCGCAGACTTCGTTTACTTCACCTGATGCTATAACCTTGCCTCGGTCAAGAATGATTGCTTTGTTGCAAAGTCTTCTTACCTGTTCGGTATTGTGTGAAACAAAAAGAACAGTCACACCCTTATCAAACATTGATTTGACTTTCTTTTCACTCTTTGCCTTGAATTTGGCGTCGCCTACTGAAAGAACCTCGTCAAGGATAAGAACCTCAGGCTCAACTGCAGTTGCGATTGAGAAGCCGAGTCTTGCTCTCATACCTGATGAATAGTTCTTGATAGGCACGTTGATAAAATCTTTAAGTTCAGAAAACTCTACGATTTCGTCATATCTTTCTTCAATGTATTTTCTTGAATAACCCATTGTTGCACCGTAGAGGAAAATGTTTTCCTTACCTGTGTAGTTTGAGTCAAAGCCTGCACCCAGTTCAAGCAAGGGAGCAATAACACCCTCAACTTCTACTGAGCCTTTTGTAGGTTTAAGCACACCTGCAACAGTTTTGAGAAGTGTACTTTTACCTGCACCGTTAAAACCGAGAACACCAAGTCTTTCACCTTTTTCAATGGTGAAGCTGATATCCTGCAAAGCCCAGAACTCAGTAAAACGGAGTTTTCTTGTAATAAGCTTTATAAAATATTCTTTAACGTTGTCAACCTTTTCTTTGTTAAGGTTGAACATTACGCTTACGTTTTCAACTTTTACTGCCGGTTTTCCCATAACTGATACCTCATTAAATATGAAGAATGAACTTGTCCTGTTTCTTCCTGAACATTACTGCACCAATCACAATACAAACAACACTGAATGCAAGTGAATACCAGAGCTGGTTTAATTCAAACATCTGACCGTCAAGAATACAGGAACGGAACATACTTATTATCGAATAAAGTGGGTTTGCCATAATTCCCATCTCAACATATTTGTTCATATTCATACTGTCAACAACATACACAATAGGTGTTGCATAGAAAAGAAGCATACAGAAAACTTCGTAAAGATATTCTGCATCCTTAAAGAACACTGCAGCCGTTGCAAGAATCATTCCCACTCCCAGACAAAGGAGGAAAAGAACGATAATGGGAACGATTGTCAGAAGCATATACGGTGTGACAGGAATCGCTTGGTCGGTAAAACTGTAACCGACTATAAAGATAACAAGAATAATCAGTGAAATCAGGAAAGTTATAAAACAAGAAATAACATTACCCAAAGGATACATATACTTGGGAACATAAACCTTTTTAATAACACCTGCACTGAGTCTGACTGATTTCATCGCACGTTTCGTTGACTGACTGAAGAAGTCATAGAGAAGACGTCCGCAAAGAAGGTATATAACGTAGTTTGAAATACCGTCTGCACTTCTGCCGAAAAAACCGCCGAAGACAAGTGCAAGAACGATAGTTGTAAGCAGGGGCTGGAGAAGTGTCCAGAAAATGCCGAGAACTGAATCTCTGTACTGCACCTTGATGTTTCTTCTTACAATTTCGCTGAGCAAAAATCTGTATTTCACGAAATCAGAAAGAAACTTGGAATTTTTCACTATTTTTAAGTTTTCAAGTTTTTCTCCCATAAAACTCACCGCCTTTATGTATTATCTGCCGTATTATTTTTTGAACATCCATTTCAGATAAAATCTTATCATAGACTTAATCTGAACAAGTTTGAGTTTGAAGTTTTTCTTACTTTCCCTGCCCCATACATGATAGATGTATGCTTTCGGGTAGTAGAGAACCTTTGAAATACTGTTCACCTGACAAGCCAGGTCATAGTCTTCGAAATAAAGGAAATAGCCGTCATCAAAGCCGCCGATTTTCTTGAAAAGTTCAGTTCTGATGAACATAAAGCATCCTGTTGCGATTTCAACAGGGTATTCTTCATCGGCATCTCTGTCAAGCATTGCATATTCTGCAAGAAGGGATGAAGGTTCATTGCCCTTTCTCAATCTGCTTGCTACGAGATATTTCAGTTTCGGCATTCTTTTACCGAGAATCTGAAGTCTTCCGTCAGGGAAAAGGATTTTTGGTGACAGCATACCAACTGATTCATCTTCATCCAGTTTATCTGACATAACTTTTACCACATCGTTATCAATCACGATATCGGGATTGATTATAGCGTGATATTTTGAATCAATTTTTTCGAGCACTTCATTGTGACCTGCACCGAAGCCTTTGTTCGTGCCCGGTTCAATAAGTTCAACCTGAGGATAGTTTTTCCTGATAAAATCAGGTGTACCGTCTGTTGAAAGGTTGTCAACTACATACAGTTTGAAGTCGAGAGCCTTTGTATATTCAAAAATAGAATCAAGAGTATCTTTTATGGTGCTCATATTGTTATGAGTCACGATACTTCCCGATACTGTATATTTTTCCATTTTGCACCTCATTACAATTTGGAGATTCTTTTCCTGATTTCCTGTGCAATTGAGATTCTCCACATAATTTTTTGTTTGAGAGAGGCTTTTCCGCCTGTCATATTGCCTCCGTGTCTTCTGTAAAGAATGAGAGGCTTTTCTATAAGGCAGACTTTACCTGTTTTTTCGGCAATGAGACCTATCCATTGGTCGTGCATAGGCAGATTTTC
>JAZRQI010000126.1:0-4213 GCA_045649705.1 Acutalibacteraceae bacterium | reverse complement strand
AAACTTAAATGGCTTAAATAAGGAATTTTTAAGAATGATTAAAATTTCACCCTCAATGCTTTCCTGCGATTTTTCAAAAATCGGAGAGGAAGCAGAGAAAATCGCAAATTCAGGGGCAGATATGCTCCATCTGGACGTGATGGACGGTCACTTTGTACCTAACATCACATTCGGTGCACCTGTTATAAAATCAATCAGAAACAGAACGGACATAGTTTTTGACGTTCATCTGATGATTTCAGACCCTCTTAAATATGCAGAGGATTTTGTAAAAGCAGGTGCAGACATCCTGACTTTCCACGTTGAAAGTGACAGTGATGTAAAAGAAACTATTGAAAAAATCAAATCTCTTTCCTGTAAAGTGGGTCTGAGCGTAAAACCGGGTACACCTGTGGAAGCAGTGTTTCCTTATCTTGATGATATTGATATGGTGCTTGTGATGACAGTTGAGCCGGGATTCGGCGGACAGAGTTTTATGGAAGATATGATGGATAAAATTACTCTTCTTAAAAACAAACTCGATGAAACAGGAAAAACCGCCGACATTCAGGTTGACGGCGGTATAAACGAAGACACTGTGTCTGTTGCCGCAAAGGCAGGGGCAAACGTCTTTGTTGCAGGCAGTGCAGTATTCTGCACAGACAGTTACGAAAAGGCAATTTCTTCACTCAGAAAAAATGCCGAAGTTAACTGATTTTAAATGCCAATGTTCTTTAGTTATCTCTGCTGCGAGTTTACCCTCGCGGCAGGGATGAGAAAATTCACGGAATTTCAGTTTTGTTTTCATACGTTCATCAGTTGGTGTAACAAGTCGGAATTTTCCTCTGTTATCCGTGTATAAATTACCTATGGGGAAATCCTCTTTCATGGAGGAATAAAGGTCAAGCACGTTGTCAAGAGAGTCAAACTCGTAAACGTCTTCATTCCCTGCAATAATATTTCTGATACATTCACTTGTATCGTTTACTGTGAAAAATATCACACAGCCTCCCGTGTCGAGAGGGATTGTTTCAATTGTCATTTTCCCTGAGGGGTCAATGTCACGGCAAAGCGTCTTTCGTGCTTTGTCAAGAATTGTCCAGATTACACGACGAGTTTCAATGTTTGAGTAATCCATATTTTCGTATGTAATGTCAAGCTCCCGCATATCGTCACGGGTAAGCTCCACAATAATCTTAGCCTTATTAGGCGAATTTATTTTCATAGCTTAAGCACCTCACTTAATATTATAATATACCTGAGTCAAGCAGTGTGCAATGCAAAAAATTTTCCAAAGGAGGGATAATAATGGGGAAGAAAGAAAAGTTACCGCCTCTTGGCAGTAACAGAAGAAGTTTTTACGATTTCCGCAAGGATTATCCCGGTTCACTCTACGCCCGTATGCGTGAGAAAGATTCAACCGAAATCTATGATACAAAAGGAAAAATCAAGTTAGCCTTTAAAATTTTAGGGGTGGTACTTGTATTTTTACTCGCGTATTTTATAACATATATGTTACTTGAAATTTCACATCAACCGATAGGATGATTTATTTTGTATATACCTTACAATTCAAGAAAAGACTATCATAAAAGTATATTCGGCGCAGTTGAGGAGAATACACCTGTTGTTTTCAGAATCGTTATGCCGAGAAACTTCTCTGTCAGTGCATCTTACCTTTCCGTGAAAGAAGAGTTCAGCCACGAGAAAAAGCTCATCCCTATGGAATGGGAATGTATGCAGGGCGAGTCAGAAGAATGGTGGAGAGTGGAGTTTACTCCCGATAAAGCAGGATTATATTTTTACCATTTTGAATATGACACTCCATTCGGCAGGAGTGTCATTCTTCTTAACAAAGAGGGCTACGGAATCCTGAATACCCCCGGCAGAGACTGGCAGCTGACAGTTTATGAAAAAGGCTTTACTGCTCCCGATAAATTCAAGGGTGGTATAATTTATCAGATTTTCCCTGACAGATTTGCTTTTTCAGGGAAAGAGAAGAAAGACATACCTTCCTACAGAATCCTGAGAAACGACAGGGAAAACGAACCTTACTGGAAACCTGACGAAAAGGGAATAACTCTCAATAACGACTTTTTCGGCGGAGACTTAGAGGGTATCAGAGAAAAACTTGATTATTTGCAGAGTCTCGGTGTCAGTTGCATTTATCTGAATCCTATTTTCAAAGCACATTCAAATCACCGATATGACACAGGTGATTATCTTACCATTGACCCGCTTCTCGGTGATGAAAAGGATTTTCAGAAACTGTGCAGTGATGCAAAGAAAAAAGGGATTTCAATAATCCTTGACGGTGTTTTCAGTCACACAGGTGATGACAGCGTTTATTTCAACAAATATTCAAATTACCCATCAGAGGGTGCATATCAGTCACAGAATTCGCCATATTATAACTGGTATAAGTTCAGAAGTTTTCCCGATGACTACGAATGCTGGTGGGGAATCAAGATTCTTCCCGAAGTGACAGAAGAAAACGAAGATTTCCTGGACTTTATAGCAGGTGAAAAGGGCGTTCTCAGAAAATGGATGAAACTTGGTGCCGACGGCTGGCGTCTTGACGTTGCAGACGAATTGCCTGACATTTTCCTTGACAGGCTGAGAACTGCAGTAAAAGCAGAAAAGGAAGATGCGCTTGTTCTCGGTGAAGTGTGGGAAGATGCTTCAAACAAAGTAAGCTATTCTGTCAGAAGAAGATATCTTCTTGGAAAACAGCTTGACAGCGTTATGAACTACCCCTTTGCAGATGCAATAATTCACTTTGTAAGAACAGGTGACACTTCATCTTTCAGTGAAACTGTTATGACGGTTCTTGAAAATTATCCCAAAACCGTTGTTGACGTGCTGATGAATCACATCGGTTCTCACGATACAATGCGAATCATAAATGCCCTTGCAGGTGAAAGCCTTGCAAATAAACCAAGGTCATGGCAGTCAGGTAAGAAACTGAGTGACTATGACTACGAAAAGGGCATAAAGCTTGTGAAACTGGCATCAAGTATTCAGTTCACACTTCCCGGTATTCCATCCGTATATTACGGTGATGAAATCGGTATGCAGGGTTATGCCGACCCCTTTAACAGAGGATGTTTCATTGAAGAAAATGCAGAAATATCACTTCTTGAGCATTACAGAAAGCTTGGAAATATCAGAAGAAACAACTCCTGCTTTGAAGAGGGAAGTTTCAGATTTATCAGTTGCGAGAGGGCTTGTATTGCCTACGTCAGAGAAGACGAAAATCAGTCAATTCTCGTAATTGCCAACAGGAACGAAACAGATATTGAGTATTACCTCCACGATGAGTGGCACTCAGCAGAAATCATTTCAGGTGAGGGTGAATGCTCATATTTCGTCAGAGTACCTCAAATGAGTGCAGTTATTCTCAGAAAACAGAATTGACATAATCAGTCGATTAGTGTATAATAATTACCCTTGATTTTGATTGAAAGGAATGACTAAAATGAACATTGCAGTAATTCTTGCAGGCGGTACGGGAAGCCGTATGGGAATGGTTGACAGACCTAAACAGTTTATTGATATTTACGGCAAGCCTGTTGTTATCCACACAATTGAAGCCTTTGAAATCAACGAAAACATTGATGCTATATGTGTTATCTGCACAAAAGAATGGCAGGAAGACCTTTCTATCTGGATTAAGGAATATGATATCCGCAAAGTCCGTTGGATAGGAGATGCGGGAAAAACAAGGCAGGAATCATCTCTCAATGCTCTTAATGCAATTAAAGATGAAGTTGAAGATGATGACATCATTATCATTCACGACTCTGCCCGTCCCCTTATCTCACAGCGTATTATCAACGAAAACATCGAAAAGGTAAAGGAATATGGTGCTTGCGACACTGTAATTCCTGCTCAGGATACGATTATCCGTTCAGTTGATGGTGAACATCTTGAATCAATCCCTGCAAGACGTGAACTTTATCTCGGTCAGACACCTCAGTCTTTCAGACACTCTATTGTGAGAAAGGCTTATGATGACTACTTTGCTCTGCCTGAAAATGAACGCCCCGTTATGACAGATGACTGCGGTCTTGTTCTGGCAAGCGGTGCTCAAATCGGTATGGCAATGGGAGATAAACTGAATATGAAGATGACAACAATGGAAGATTTACTTCTTATCAAATCCATTGTCAGAACATCGAGGTGACAGACAGTGTTTGTAAAGAGTTACAAAATCACGGAACCTAAATGTTTT
>JAZRQI010000125.1:0-2916 GCA_045649705.1 Acutalibacteraceae bacterium | reverse complement strand
TCTTTTTCAGGGGAGGATATGAAATAATATGAGAATGTACGATCTGATTCTGAAAAAACGTAACGGCGGTAAACTGACAAAAGAAGAAATAGATTTTTTTGTTAAGGGTGTTACAGATAAAACTATTGAACTTTATCATATTTCAGCATTGATGATGGCGATATATTTTCAGGGTATGGACGAGGAAGAAACTTTGAATCTCACGCTTGCAATGGCTGACTCAGGTGAGAGAATGGACCTGAGTGTTATTGAGGGAGTGAAAGTTGACAAGCACTCAACAGGCGGAGTAGGTGACAAAACCTCTCTTGCTGTAGTGCCTATAGTTGCTGCCTGCGGTGTAAAGGTTGCAAAAATGTCAGGCAGAGGTCTCGGTCACACAGGCGGTACTATAGATAAACTTGAATCAATAAAAGGCTTTCAGACATCAGTAGAACCTGAAAATTTCTTTGATATAGTGAATGCTCACGGGCTTTGCATTGCGGGACAGTCAATGAATCTTGCCCCTGCAGATAAAGAACTTTATGCGTTGAGAGATGTTACTGCAACGGTTGACAATGTTTCACTTATTGCATCAAGTATTATGAGTAAGAAGTTAGCATCGGGCAGTGACTGTATTCTCCTTGACGTTAAAGTAGGCAGCGGTGCATTTATGAAAACTTATGAGGACGCAGAAAAACTTGCCCGTGAAATGGTGAAAATAGGCAACGGTGCAGGGCGTAAAACTGTTGCAATGATTACAGATATGGATAAACCTCTTGGTAATGCCGTCGGCAACAGTATAGAAGTAATCGAAGCAATAGAAACTCTCAAAGGCAACGGACCTGAAGATTTTACACTTCTTACAAAAACACTCAGTGCAGAACTTCTTAGAATGGCAGGAGTTGAAAATGCAGAAGAGAAAGTAGAAGAAGTAATCTCAAACGGAAAAGCGCTTGATAAATTTGCGGATATGGTAAATGCTCAGGGTGGAGACGAAAGGTATGTATATGACACATTCCTTTTCGAAAAGGCTGAATTTATCCGTGAAATCAAAGCAGAAAAAGACGGATACGTTTCACATATGAATGCTGAAACAGTGGGTGTTGCGTGTGCAAGGCTTGGTGCCGGTAGAGAGAAAAAGGGTGACACTATTGACTTTACTGCAGGAATAAAGCTTCTGAAAAAAACAGGTGATAAGGTGTCACAGGGTGAAATAATAGCAGAGATATACACATCAGTTCAGTCAAAACTTGATGATGCAGAAAAAACATTTTTATCATCAATTGAATACAGTTCGGAAAAACCTGAAAAAGTGAATCTGATACTTGGAAAAGTGGATTGAAAAAGCAAGAAAACTGTGATATAATAATCACAGTTTTTTTACTAGGAGGAGACGTATGAAAAGAGAACGTTTAGGCAGCCGTCTGGGATTTATACTTCTCAGTGCAGGTTGTGCAATCGGTATCGGAAACGTGTGGAAGTTTCCTTATATGGTCGGTCAGTACGGCGGCGGAATTTTTGTATTGATTTACCTTTTCTTCCTTGTTGTTATGGGTGTACCCATTATGACAATGGAATTTGCAATGGGTAGGGCAAGCCGTAAAAGCCCTGCAAGAATGTACCAGCAGTTAGAGCCGTCAGGTAGCAAGTGGCATACTCACGGTTATGCGGCGGTAATCGGTAACTATTTACTTATGATGTTCTACACTACTGTTGCAGGTTGGATGCTGAAATATTTCGTATCAACCGCAAAAGGTGAGTTTGTGGGACTTGATGCATCAGGTGTATCGGGACAGTTTGATAATATGCTTGCTGACCCTTGGTCTATGATGTTATATATGGCAATTGTCGTAATTGTAGGCTTCCTTGTTTGTTCATTCGGTCTGCAAAAAGGACTTGAGAGAATTACAAAATATATGATGCTGGCTCTGCTTGCTATTATGGTCATCCTTGCTGTTAACAGTTCAGTTATGGACGGCGGTAAAGAGGGTCTTGAATTTTACCTTAAACCCAGCATTGAAAACCTGAAAGCTGCAGGCGTGGGAAATGTTATAGTTGCGGCTATGAATCAGTCATTCTTCACACTCAGTCTTGGTATGGGTGCTATGGCTATTTTCGGCAGTTATCTTGATAAAGACAGACGTCTTATGGGTGAATCAATCAACATTGCTTTACTTGATACTTTCGTGGCACTTGTTTCAGGTCTTATTATTTTCCCTGCATGTACAGCATACGATGTTGAAGTATCAGCAGGACCGCCCCTTATTTTCATCACACTTCCCAATATTTTCAACAACATTCCTATGGGAAGACTGTGGGGAAGTCTGTTCTTTATCTTCCTTTCATTTGCAGCACTTTCAACTGTGTTTGCAGTGTTTGAGGGAATACTTGCTTGTACTTGCGATATGTTTGGTTGGAGCAGAAAAAAATCCTGTTTCATCAACTGTATTATTGTACTTGTTCTTTCTCTTCCCTGTGTATTCGGCTTTAATCTTCTTGCAGGTTTCACACCTTTCGGTGATGGCTCAACAATTATGGACCTTGAAGATTTCCTTGTCAGTAACATTCTTCTGCCTCTCGGCTCACTTATCTTCCTTATCTTCTGTACCCACAAAAAAGGCTGGGGATGGGATAAGTTCAGAAAAGAAGCAAACATCGGTAAATCAGGTGTCAAGGTTCAGAATTGGATGCGCGGTTACCTGACATACGTTCTGCCCTTTATGATTATAGCACTTTTCGTAATAGGACTTTACAATTTCTTTAAATAAAAATTTATCGGGCTTATGTGTCATAAGTCCGATTTTTTATAAGGAGTGACAGTATGAAAAAAGTTGTAAAAATATTGAGTATCGTTCTTGCAGTTGTTGTAGGTTACTTTGTTGTAACAGCAAGTATTTATATGCCCTTTGTAATTAAAGATGCAAATACACCTTATAA
>JAZRQI010000124.1:0-6600 GCA_045649705.1 Acutalibacteraceae bacterium | reverse complement strand
GTTCCTTGTTGTGGTGTTGCCCATAGCACTTCATTGTTTCTTCCAGCTTAAAGAAAATAAGTGGAAAAGAGTTATCAGCCTTTTTTCGGCTTTGCTCATAGTTGCAGGTATTGCACTCAGTTATTCGAGAGGTGCTTATCTTGCTGCGATGGTTGCAGTTTTCATCACACTTTTCTGCGAAAAGAAACAGACAATTGCAACAGTATGTGTAGCACCCGTAGTTTTGCTTGTTGTACCGTCAGGCGTTTACAAACGTCTTCTGACTCTTGTTACGGACAGGGAAGATGTTTCACTGACAACTCATGCGAAAATTTACCAGGCTGCATTTGAAACAATTAAAGAGCATTGGCTTTTCGGTATAGGTACAGGTCACGCAGGATTTGAAGAAATTCTCCACAATGACTATGGCATAAAACAGCCTCACGCACACAACATCTTTCTTGAATTTTTAATTGAGGGCGGAATTATAGGTGCAGGACTTTTTGCAATTTCATTGTTGCTTTTAGTTGTGGGCTTAATAAAAATTGCGGTAAAACTGAAAGAATCAAGACCACTTAGTGTAACGCTTATAGCTTCACTTGCAGGACTTGTTTGCTGCGGTATGTTTGATTTTGTTTTCTACGGTCCCAAACCAATACAGATTTTCTTTATGCTGGCAGGCTTGATTGAGGCAGTCAGAAGGCTATACGAAAGAAAACTTTCAGGCGATGAAAAATTTGAATTTGACATAAAAAAACAGGTGTAGAACATTGAGAGTTCTACACCTTCTTTTTTAATCAGGAGTTTTGCCGTGGTGCAAAGCGGTAATCACGTTCATAGGTGACAGCCATACTTTGATTTTTGCAAATATGTTTCTGAAATAATTTTTACTTTTTATAACATCGCAACAACTCATAACTGAAATACTGTTTTTGAGTTCCTCAATTGAAATATGATCCTCAGGCGTTATTTTGACTGTCTTTTCTTCCTTTGGTAACAGGTCAAAGAAGTTATCACTGAAAGGATTTGAAGAAACTGAACTTTCAAGTTTTACAAGTCGTGCAAATTTTTCAGAGTAAAGAGTAATGAGAAGTTCATCGTTTCTGATTTCATAAGAGCAGTTTATTTCTGCTTTCGGTAAACTGAGATTTTTCTCCTTGTCAAAAAGGAAAGCTTTTTTCATCAGTAATTTTCCATTTTCATAAAGCTTTGCACAAAAAGCAGTTTTTGAAATGTCATATTCCGAAAGATTTTCCTGACGATTCAGTGTGAAAACTTTTTTGTTTTCAAGTTTTTTAAGAGTGAGTTTTTCTTTTTGTGTTTTCTTTATTCCACTTTCAAAATCGAAAATCATATATTCAATTTCAATTGTTTTTTCTTCGCTGAAATCATTAAGGGCATAAACCGTAATTTCTTTTTCAGTATCTTCAATTGAAATTGACAGAGGTGCATTTGTGTGCCTTGCGGAGTATTGCAGAGCCTTGTAGTTACCGAAGTAATCGTAGCTTGACCAGGAGCATACAGGCCAGCAATCGTTAAACTGCCAATACATTGAGCCGTTGCATCTGCCTTTGTTACGACGCCAGTGTTCTGTGGCATCAAGTACGCATTCCTGCTGTGTTACCTGAGAAAGGTAAATTAAATCTTCAAATTTTTCAGGCAAATCAAACCTTGAAGAAATGTAGTAGAGCATTTTATCGTTACCGCTTGAACATTTCTGATGTGATTTGAAAACTTTATCTGAAAGAGAGAAGTTTCCGTTTTCTGCGAAGAATCGGACAGTTTTAATATCGGGAAGACTTTCAAAGCCGAATTCACTGCAAAAACGTGTCATTCTTTTTCTGTAATATGTCATAGGCTGCAGTCCGTGCCACACACCCCAGAGATGAGTGTCGCCGTGTTTGTCGCTGTGAACATCTTCATTGTGTCCTGTCCCGCAAGGAGATGTTGGAATGAACGGAGTTTCAGTATCAATTTTTCTTATTTCTTTTTCAAGAATGTTATGGAAAAATTTCTCTGTCCACTCCACGTACTTTCTCATATAGCACCAGGCAAGACTCATATCTTCGATTTCATTGTTTCCGCACCAGAGAGCAAGGCACGGATGATGAGAAAGTCTTTTTACGTTATATGCAACTTCCTTTTTTACGTTTTCCAGGAAGTCCTCTCTGAAGAAAGGATAGGGTTGACAGGCAAAACCGAAATCCTGCCACAACAGTATTCCACGACGGTCGCATTCTTCGTAGAACAGGTCGCTTTCATAACCGCCGCCACCCCAGATTCTCAGCATATTCAGGTTTGAAAACTGAGCCGCATCAAGAAGTTTATTCATTTTTTCTTCTGTGAAGCGAGTAGGGAAAGAATCGGGTGGAATGTAGTTTGCACCCTTGATGAAAAGAGGAACGCCATTGAGAATAAACTGAAAATTACTGCCGAATTCATCATGGCTTCTGTTGAGCTTTATTGTTTTCAGACCGATTTTCTTTTCTTTGCGGTCAATTTCCTTTCCGTTACAGGAAAGAATGGTTGTAACTGTATAAAGAGGTTGTTCTTTCTTCTGTGACAGTTCAAAGGTCTGCCACAGTTCGGGATTTTCTACCGTGAAACTGCCTGAAAAACCGCAGAGGACATCCTCTTTTTTATCGGGATGGGTGAGAATTGTTTTGCACTCAATTTCTTCCTGAGTGAATTTATCCGTTTCTGTATCTACTCGGATTTGGACATGGTTTTCAGAGTGATGTTGGTTTATACGGACATCACTTATTCTGGCGGTATTCAGGAAATCAATAAATATATCATCCTGTATTCCGCTTGGCGGAAGAACAGGACCCCAATCCCAACCGAAATGGCACTGAGGTTTTCTGATGTGAACGATGCCGTTCTGTCCGTTGGCATTGGGTGGTGGCATCTCTTTTTTGTTGAATTGTTCAACGTAATTAACAGGGGAGAAAAATATAATTTCAATTATATTTTTCCCTGCTGTAAGGAATTTTTTAATATCAAATTCATATCCGATATGATAGTTTTCACAATGTGCAACAATGTTTCCGTTTATCTTCACTGTGCAGACAGTATCAAGTTTTTTGCACACAAGGAGAATTTTATCAGCATTTAAGTTTTCTTCGCTTATAAAAAATTCTTTTCTGTATATCCAGTCTTTTTCGCCTACCCATTTGCATTTTTCTTCATTTGTGCCGATGAAAGGGTCGTCAATAATGCCGTTTTCAATCAGGTCAAGAAAATTACAACCGGGTACTTCTGCCGGTAACCATCTAAGGGTTTTTGCTTCTGAAAATTCCCATTTGCCGTTTAATGAAAGATGCATATTTTTCTCCTTTAAATTTCTTCACAGAGTCTTGCTAATTCTTCCATTGTAAGTTTTTCTGCTCTGACGTTGGGGTCGAGATCTGCTCTCTCAATTGCTGAAATTACGTCGGCTTTTGATATGCCCATACCTGATGAGATTCCGTTTGCAGCAGTTTTTCTTCTCTGTGAAAATGCACTTTTTACAAGTGAGAAGAACTTTTTCTCATCACTGACTTCGATAGGGGGATTCTCTCTGATTTTTAATTTCATAACTGCACTGTCAACTTTAGGTGCAGGCATAAACGAACCTCTTGAAACACCGAAAAGTTTTTCAGCTTCAGCGTAGTAGTTTACTGCAACGGTAACTGCTCCTGATTCACGTGAACCTACCTCTGCACAGAGTCTGTCTGCTGCTTCTTTCTGAACCATAACGGTCATATTTTCAATTTTTGCTTTATTTTCAAGGAAATACATAATTATGGGAGAAGTGATATAGTAGGGGAGGTTTGCACATACTGCCACTTTTTCTCCGGGGAATTTTTCTTCAATGAGAGCGTTGATGTCTGTTTTTAGAACGTCTGCATTGATTACTTCCACATTGTCAAAGTCTGAGAGCGTTTCTTCAAGAACGGGGAGAAGTGCGGTGTCAACTTCAATTGACACAACTTTCTTTGCTCTTTTTGCAAGTTCTGCTGTGAGTATTCCCACACCTGCACCGATTTCGATAGCACAGGTAGCACCGTCAGAAAGAGCATATTCAGCCATTTGAGGGCATACATTGGGATTTATGAGAAAGTTTTGTCCCAGTGATTTTGAAAACTGGAAACCATGTCTCGTCATAATGTCTTTAATTGTGCCTATTTCCCATAAGTTTTTCATTGTTCATTTCCTTTCAAAACTCTTGAAATTTGTGCCTGTTTGTCATATAATAATCATATATGTTTTTTGGAGGTTTACAGAGATGTCAATTTTAGTAACAGGCGGAGCCGGATTTATCGGCTCACATACTTGTGTAGAACTGCTTAATGCAGGGTATGATATTATTGTACTTGATAATTTTTATAATAGCAAGAGTGAATCGTTAAAAAGAGTAAAAGAAATTACAAATAAAGACATTAAATTCTATGAATGTGACATTCGTGACAGAAAAGGTCTTGATGAAATTTTTGCAAGAGAGAATGTTGAAGCAGTTATTCATTTCGCAGGTCTTAAAGCTGTGGGTGAAAGCTGCGTGAAACCTCTTGAATATTACGATAACAATATCGGTGGGACTGTAACTCTCTGTGAAGCTATGAGAGATGCAGGATGCAAGAAAATTGTTTTCTCATCATCTGCAACTGTTTACGGAAGTGAAAATGTTTCACCTCTTAAAGAGACAATGAAAACAGGCGGTACTACAAACCCCTACGGTACTACGAAATATTACATAGAGCAGATTCTTACTGACCTCTATGCATCGGATAACGATTGGAGCGTAGTTCTTCTCAGATACTTCAACCCCATCGGTGCTCACGAAAGCGGAAGAATCGGTGAAAACCCCAACGGTATCCCCAACAACCTTATGCCCTATATTTCACAGGTGGCTGTTGGTAAGAGAGAATGTCTCAGCGTTTTCGGTGATGACTACGACACTCATGACGGTACAGGTGTCAGAGACTATATCCATGTTGTTGACCTGGCACTCGGTCATATCAAGGCACTTGAAAAGGCACTTAAAGAAACAGGATGTAACGTATATAACCTCGGCACAGGTAAAGGCTACAGTGTTCTTGATCTTGTGAAAGCATTTGAAAAAGCATCAGGTGTTAAAATTAATTATAAAATTGCACCCAGACGTGACGGAGATATTGCCACTTGTTACTCCGACCCCTCAAAAGCAAAAGAGGAGCTTGGCTGGGTAGCAGAGAGAGGACTCGAAAAGATGTGCGAGGATACCTGGCGTTGGCAGAGTCAGAATCCCGACGGATTTTAATTTATGGATTTAATTGAATTTGAAGAAAAAAAGGAAAAGGCCGTTCTTGTATGTGTTGATATGGGACTTTACGATGCGGAAAGTTCTCTTGATGAGCTTGAAGAACTTGCACGTACGGCAGGCGCGGAAGTTGCAGCCCGTGTCACACAGAAAAGGGACAGACCCGATACGGCATACTATATCGGCACAGGCAGACTTGACGAACTGAAAACATTCTGCGAAGAGAATGAGTGTGACCTGATTATTTTTGACAGTGAACTGACACCCTCACAGCTTCGTAATGTTGAAGATTATACTGATGTAAGAGTGGTTGACAGAACAACTCTTATCCTTGATATTTTCGCAGGGAGAGCCCGAACGAATGAGGGTAAACTTCAGGTTGAACTTGCACAGCTGAAATACAGTCTTCCGCGTCTTTCAGGTAAAGGTATTCAGCTGTCTCGACTTGGTGGCGGTATCGGAACAAGAGGTCCCGGTGAAACAAAGCTTGAAAGTGACAGACGTCATATCAGAAGAAGAATTGCATCTCTGACACAAGAACTTGAAAAGGTTGAAAGCAGACGTAATGACCTGAGAAAGAGAAGAAAGAAAGACGGAATTCCCACTGTTGCTATTGTGGGTTATACAAATGCAGGCAAGTCAACACTTATGAACGCCCTGACAGAAGCGGGTGTTCTTGCAGAAGATAAATTGTTTGCAACACTTGACCCTACTGCAAGGGGACTCGATTTACCTGACGGCAGACGAGTTATGCTTGTTGACACTGTAGGACTTGTCAGAAGACTTCCCCACCACCTTGTAGAAGCGTTCAAATCAACTCTTGAAGAGGCGGTAGTGGCAGATGTAATTCTCAACGTGTGTGATGCATCAAGTGATGAATGCTCAGAACACCTGAGAGTAACTGACGACCTTCTTAAAAGTCTTGGGTGTCTCGGAAAACCTATAATTTCTGTTATGAATAAGTGCGACAAGGTTGAAAATGTTTATGATTTGCCGACAATAGGCAAGGTAGTCCTGATTTCCGCACTTAAAAAACAGGGACTTGATAAACTCCTTGAAGCAATACAGGGTGAACTTGAGCCTACACGAAGACGTGCAGAGTTGCTTATTCCGTATTCGGCAGGTGATGTAGCTGCGAAATTCCGCAAAGACGGAGTTGTGGAGGAAGAGGAATATAGAGCAGAAGGTTTGTATCTCAAACTCATTGCAGATATTTATATGTTGGACAGATATAAGGAATATATCATCACCTGATATTGACATTTTGAATGTCATTTGATAAAATTATATCCGCACCCACAACGGGTGCGGAAAAATATGCCCGCATAGTTCAATGGATAGAA
>JAZRQI010000123.1:0-2460 GCA_045649705.1 Acutalibacteraceae bacterium | reverse complement strand
GGTAAAGGTGTTATTATCGCAATGACACGTGAAGAAGCAGTTGATGCAGTAAAAGAAATTATGGAAGATAAGGTTTTCGGTGAAAGCGGTAACAATATCGTTATTGAAGAATTCCTTACAGGTCCCGAGGTTTCAGTTCTTTCATTCACAGACGGTGAAACTGTAGTTCCTATGATTTCTTCAATGGACCACAAACGTGCTCTTGATAACGACGAAGGTCTTAACACAGGCGGTATGGGTACAGTAGCACCCAACCCTTACTACACAGAAGATGTGGCAAAGGAATGTATGGAAAAAATCTTCCTTCCCACAATAAACGCTATGAAAGCAGAGGGCAGGGAATTCAAAGGCTGTCTTTATTTCGGCCTTATGATTACTCCCAAGGGTCCCAAAGTTATCGAATATAACTGCCGTTTCGGTGACCCTGAAACTCAGGTTGTTCTTCCTTTGCTTGAAAGCGATTTGCTTACAATTATGATGGCTTGTGCTGACGGCACACTCAAGGACACAGAAGTTAAATTTGCAGAAAAAAGTGCTTGTTGTGTTGTTATGGCATCAGAGGGCTATCCTAAAAAATACCAGACAGGCTTTGAAATCAAAGCAGAAAAAGATGAAAACTATGAACTTTATATAGCAGGTGCAAAGCTTTCCGATGATGGAAAACTTCTCACCGGCGGCGGACGTGTTCTCGGCGTAGTTTCAACTGATGATACACTTAAAGGTGCAGTTGACAAAGCTTATGAATGTGTTAAAAAGGTTAGTTTTGATAACGCTTTTTACAGAAAAGATATCGGCAAAAAAGCACTCTTGAAAACGGAGGAATAATAAATGGTTTACAGAATTTTTGTAGAAAAAAAGCCCGGACTTGAAAATGAAGCAAACGAACTCAGACACGAACTTCGTTCACTCCTTTCAATCAAAGGTCTTGAAAAACTGAGAATTTTCAACAGATATGACGTTGAAAACATTGATGAAGAACTCTTTGAAAAGAGCAAAATGACAGTTTTTGCAGAACCTCAGCTTGATAATATCAGCGACGATTTCAAAGATGACGATGCAATCATTTTTGCAACAGAATATCTTCCCGGTCAGTTTGACCAGCGTGCAGATTCAGCAGCACAGTGTATCCAGATTATTTCTCAGGGCGAAAAACCCCTTGTAAGAACTGCAAAGGTTTACGCTCTTTACGGAAACATTTCAGATGCAGAACTTGCTGAAATCAAAAAATATGTAATCAACCCTGTTGAATCAAGAGAAGCGGTTCTCGCAAAGCCTGAAACACTTGCAGTTGATTACGATATCCCCACAGAAGTTGAAACACTTGAAGGTTTCATTGACCTTGATGCTGACGGTCTTGCAGCATTCGTTAAGTCATACGGTCTTGCAATGGATAACGATGACATCAAATTCTGTCAGGATTACTTCAAATCTGAAAACAGAAACCCCACAATCACTGAAATCAGAATGATTGATACATACTGGTCAGACCATTGCCGTCACACAACATTCCTCACAACAATCGATAACGTTAAATTTGAAGATGAACTTATCGCAAGTGCATGGGATGAATACATTGCAAAACGTGCAGAGCTTGGCAGAACAAAGCCCATCAACCTTATGGACGTTGCAACTCTTGCAACAAGAGTTCTCAAAGCAAACGGCAAGCTGGACAAACTTGATGAGTCAGAAGAAATCAACGCTTGCACAGTTAAAATCACAGTAGATGTTGACGGTGTTGACGAAGAATGGCTTCTTCTCTTCAAGAACGAAACACATAACCATCCCACAGAAATCGAACCTTTTGGCGGTGCAGCAACTTGTATCGGCGGTGCTATCCGTGACCCGCTTTCAGGCCGTTCTTATGTTTACGGTGCAATGCGTGTTACAGGTGCAGGCAACCCCTTGAAGAGCGTTGCAGAAACAATGAAAGGTAAACTTCCTCAGAGAAAAATTGTAAGAACTGCAGCAGCAGGTTATTCTTCATACGGTAACCAGATTGGTCTTGCAACAGGTCAGGTTGATGAACTTTATCACGACGGCTATGTTGCAAAGAGAATGGAAATCGGTGCAGTTGTGGCTGCAGCACCTGCTAAGAACGTACGCCGTGAACGTCCCGAAGACGGAGATGTTGTTATCCTCCTCGGTGGCAGAACAGGCCGTGACGGTTGTGGTGGTGCAACAGGTTCTTCAAAATCACATACACTTGAATCTCTTGAATCATGCGGTGCAGAAGTTCAGAAGGGTAATGCTCCCGAAGAAAGAAAACTCCAGAGACTTTTCAGAAATCCTGAAGCATCTTACCTTATCAAACGTTGTAACGACTTCGGTGCAGGCGGTGTATCAGTTGCTATCGGTGAACTTGCAGACGGTCTTGAAATTGACCTGAATAAAGTTCCCAAGAAATATGACGGTCTTGACGGTACAGAACTTGCAATCAGCGAAAGCCAGGAAAGAATGGCA
>JAZRQI010000122.1:0-3745 GCA_045649705.1 Acutalibacteraceae bacterium | reverse complement strand
AACTGCTGACTTTGTGCTCAGGTCCCAGCCCATATATGATGCACCGTCACCGTTATAATCAATGAGTTTGCCTACAAGATATCTGTTTGCAACTGTACTGCGTATGGGAAGATAGGGTGCAATCTGCGGTGAATCAGCGTGGAATCCGCAATAGGGGCACTGCTTCTCGTCACCGATTTCCCTCATACAACTCATACATAATTCATCTGTGTTAATCATAAACATCACCTTTTACAAAGATATTCACTATAACTCCATTTTAATTTACATTTCATTTTAACAAAAATATAAATAAGTGTCAAGAAACACTAAGGTTACAATAATATAACATCTCTGTAAAATTTTCAACGAAAAATCCCCTCCGTCAAAAACTCTGTTTTTGACACCTCCCCTTGCATTTTCAAGGGGAGGCAGAAACGGAAATAGTGTTGAGTAAAACCATAAAAGTCTTCCTTATAAAATTCCAGAATGATTTATATACTCAAAAAATGCAACACATTTTTACTCATACAGACTCAACGGATCTGCAATCGCACCGTCTTTTGTTATTTCAAAATGCAGATGTGTTCCGTCTGCTGCTTCAACTGGAATATTTCCCACATATCCTATTGTCTGACCTGCCTCAATCACATCGTTTGCACTGACCGTCAGTTTCTCAGCCAATCCGCAATACCTTGCGACAACTCCTGCTCCGTGGTCAACCTCCACAATTGTGCCCCAAAGACTGCTGTTGTAAATTGCAAGTACCGCTCCTGACTGCACTGCTTTGACTTCATCCCCCTCTTTTGCACTGAAATCCACTCCGTTATGAACACGCCAGTCATTCATTGTTTTGGATTTCACCGCAACAGAGTCACTGTAATCCTTGATTATCTTTTTACTCACGGGAAAAACATATTTTCCCTCTTTTACAACAGATACTTCTTCCCCTGTAGTTCTTTCTACCGTAACTCCTGTCACGTCATTTGCCGCATTTTCAGTTATCTGCTCTCTTGTAGTTTCATTTTCAGTAGTCTGCAAACCCGAAAGGCTGTTGTTCAGTTGTCTGCTCACATTCATTGCAGTTCCTACTCCCGTTCCTATTGCAAGAAGAAAAATCACTGCCGCTATTATAAATTTCTTAGATGAGAAATACTCCTTAATACGTTTTTTTGTTTCCTTATCAACACTCATTTTCTTTTTCCTTTCTGCATTTTAATGTCAGAATTATTTTGGTCAGAACCTGCAAAATTTATACAGCAAAAAAATTTTTCGAAAAAATCTGAACAAATGTTTGCTTTTTCAGAAAATATGTGTTATACTACACTTGTAAAATTAGAAAACAGAAAGGAACGAGTGTATGAAGCCTATAAATTCAACTCAGAAAAAGATTTATGAATTTCTCGTTGAGCGTTCTCAGCAAGGCACTGCACCTCCCTCAGTACGTGAAATCTGTGCTGAAGTGGGTCTTAAATCAACCTCATCTGTCCAGACACACCTCGACGCTCTTGAAGAAAGCGGTTACATAGAGCGTGACCCCATGCTCAAACGTTCAATCAGAATCTGCGGTCAGGCTGAAAACGTGACTCATGTACCTCTCCTCGGTACCGTCACTGCCGGTATGCCCATCCTCGCAGTTGAGCAGATTGAAAGTTATGTACCCTACTCAGGATATGTATCAAAAGATAAACCTCTCTTTGCACTTCACGTCAGAGGTGAAAGTATGATAAACGCAGGTATTCTTGACGGAGATATTATTTTCGTTGAAAGAACACCTACTGCCCGTGACGGTGAAATTGTCGTTGCTCTTATAGAAGACGAAGCAACAGTAAAAAGATTTTTCAAAGAAAACGGCCATTTCAGACTCCAACCCGAGAACGACGCTTTTGAACCCATCATCTGCACAGAAGTTGCAATTCTCGGTAAAGTCGTAGCTCTGCTCAGATATTATTGATAAATATACTGTTTTTAAATGGCAGATTTACCTATCATTGGTAACAAATATTTCTAATTTTGTACACACTGACAAAATTAGTTAAATTTATAACAAAACAGTTGCATATTTGAAAAAAAAAGGCTAAAATAAGAGAGTAAAAAAATAAAAAATTACTTTTTTGGAGGTAATCAAAATGTCAGTTAAAGTTGCTATTAACGGATTCGGCAGAATCGGCCGTCTCGCATTCCGTCAGATGTTCGGCGCAGAAGGTTACGAAGTTGTTGCTATCAACGACCTCACAAAACCCTCAATGCTCGCTACACTTCTCAAGTACGACACAGCTCAGGGCGGCTACTGTGGTGCTATCGGTGAAAACCTTCACACAGTTGTTGCTGATGATGAAGCTGGTACAATCACAGTTGACGGCAAAACTCTTACAATCTACAAAGAAGCAGATGCTAACAACCTTCCCTGGGGTGAAATCGGTGTAGACGTAGTTCTCGAATGCACAGGTTTCTACTGCACAAAAGAAAAATCAATGGCACACATCAACGCTGGTGCTAAGAAAGTTGTTATCTCAGCTCCCGCTGATAAAGAAACAAAAACAGTTGTTTACAGCGTAAACGAAGGCATCCTTACAGCAGACGATCAGATCATTTCTGCTGCATCATGCACAACAAACTGCCTTGCTCCCATGGCTAAAGCTCTTAACGACTATGCAGCTATCCAGAGCGGTATCATGACAACAGTTCACGCTTACACAGGCGATCAGATGATCCTTGACGGTCCTCACAGAAAAGGTGACTTCCGCCGTGCACGTGCAGGCGCTGCTAACATCGTTCCCAACTCAACAGGTGCTGCTAAAGCTATCGGCCTTGTTATCCCCGAACTCAACGGCAAACTCATCGGTTCTGCACAGAGAGTTCCCACACCCACAGGTTCAACAACAATCCTTGTTGCAGTTGTTAAAGGTAGCGACATCACAGTTGATGGCATCAACGCTGCTATGAAAGCTGCTGCTAACGATTCATTCGGTTACAACGAAGAACAGATCGTATCTTCAGACGTAATCGGTATGCGTTACGGTTCACTCTTCGATGCAACACAGACAATGGTTGCTAAAATCGACGATGACACATATCAGGTACAGGTTGTTTCATGGTATGACAACGAAAACTCATACACAAGCCAGATGGTTAGAACAATCAAGTACTTCGCTGAACTTGCATAATTTAACTTGATTCAATAAAATGCACCCTGAAGTGAAAACTTCAGGGTGTTTTTTGTTATATAATAAGCCGTGCATCTAGTGATGCACGGCTTAAAACTTTATTTCATCTTAGAACGGATTGAAAAGTCTGTCTAATGTTACAGGATTATAACCAAGTCCGAAATATTTGAAAATCCAGATGATGGGGTTAACTCTGAAGAAAATTGCATCAATTACAGTTACAAGACTTCTGAGGAACCAGGGAAGGTCATAAACCTTTTCAACTTTAACAGGTGCAAACTCCTCACCCTCAACATGGAGAACCATGGGATTAGCATAACAGATTCCGTTGTCACCTGAGAGATAGAATCTTACATAAAGATAAGGGTCTGCGAGAAGCTCATCATTGTGAAGGTCAAGTGTTGCCTTGCCGTCAACAAGATTCACTCTTTTGATAACATTACCGTTTGAAACCCATGTGATAATGTTAGCATTTTCACCGTAAACTGTGATTGTATCATTGTCCTGGTCAACATCAATTCTTGTAACACGGGGAGTATTGTCAAGCCAATATGCTCTGGTATCATAAACATCCTGTTCAATAAATCCGGGCATTTCTT
>JAZRQI010000121.1:0-4026 GCA_045649705.1 Acutalibacteraceae bacterium | reverse complement strand
TAAATGATAACATATTTTATTTTACAATTCAATTACTTTATCGAAATTTTATTGACACTAAGGCAATAAAAATTGTATAATTGTTTTGTAAAATAAAAGAAACGGTGGAAACATAATTATGGATAATCTTAAAATCACTGTAGTTTCTGACACTCATTATTATTCGAAGAAAAACGGCATTACAGGCCTTGCTTTTCAACAGGAAAACAGCAGAAGTACAAACCTTATAAAAGACAGCGAAGAAGTCCTCAGAGCTTTTTTCAAGCAGATTGCAGAAGACAAAACTTCTGACATTGTTCTGATTTCAGGCGACCTTACCAAAAATGGTGAACCTGACAGTCACAAAGAGTTTATTGAGCTTCTTAAAGAGCTGAAAAATGAGGGTAAAAGAGTTTATGTAATTACCGCAACTCACGATTTCCAAGGAAACGGAATCTGCCACAGATTTGATGGTGACAAGAAGGTTGAAATCCCAGCTACACTCAGGGAAGAACTGCTTGATTTGTACCATGAATTCGGTCCTGATGAGGCAATTTCAATTCACGAAGACAGTATGTCATACGTTGTTCAGCTTGCAGATGGTTACAGACTCTTTGCACTTAATGACGACAGAAATCACGAAGGAAAAAGCGGTTTCAGTAAAGACTGTTTCAAATGGATTGAAGAACAGTTTGAGGATGCCAAGAAAAACAATCAGCTTGTAATTTCAATGTCACACCATCCTGTTTTGTCACCCTCACCTTTTTTCTCACTTATAGGCAAGGGCGATATGATGGGCGACCACGAAATCAGAAAAAATCAGTTTGCAGATATGGGTATGAGTTTTATGTTTACAGGTCATTCTCATATGCACGATATTTCTTACCATTTCAGTGAAAAAGGAAATGTGTTCTACGATATTACAACAGCCGCTACTGTCGGATATCCAGCACTGTACAGACAGGTTACATTTGACAGAAACAACAATACAATGAAAATTGAAACAAAAGGTCTCGAAAGTGAACCCGACATTGAATTCAACGGTAAAAACTTTGAAGAACACCTTGAAAATCAATTTTTCGGAATGATTAAGAAAACAATTGAAGCTGCTGCCACAAGTATTGAAGACTTTGCTTTTGCGGCAAACTCTTTCAGTGTGCGACCTCCTGTTGTTTACAAATTCGGTTGGATTATCAAACCGGTAGCTAAAATGCTTACGAAACTGAAGATAGGTACTGTTGCAAAATGGACAAAGAAAGAAACAGGGCTCAAAAAATCCGATTATGAACACATTAAGAATGATAAAGTAATCGACTACATAATTTCACTCATACAGAACCTTTACGGCGGAGATGCCCCCTATTCACCCGATTCCGCTCACTATAAAATCACAATGGGACTTATGAGCATCATTGATTCACTTCTTGATACACTCGGAATTAAAATCGGAAAAATTCTTAAAGTAACTGACAACGTTTCTGACTTAGTTGAACCTCTCGTTTTCAACAGTGGAATACCCGACCATAATGTTACACTTCCTCTTTATGCAACAAAAGAAGAAATAGATAAAATATTACCCAATATCAAATCAACTGTCAGAAAAAGTAAAAAAGGTCTGCCGATTATAATAACTCTCATTCTTTTTATAATCGTGCTTTTGCCTTTACTGCCGATTGCTTTTATAGCACTTTTAATTGCTTATCTTGCAAACAAAATAAAATATGCTGATAAAATAAAATGAAAGAAGATGTTTAATTGACACGGGAAGAAAGACATATTTATATGACCGAAACACCGATAAAAAGGTTGATTGTCAAACTTGCTATTCCTACAATCATCAGTATGTTGGTAACATCAATCTATAATATGGCGGACACATATTTCGTAAGCCACATTTCTACGGAAGCCTCAGCTGCAGTAGGTGTCACTTATTCAATTATGGCAATGATACAGGCAATTGGTTTCACGTTGGGTATGGGTAGCGGCACTTATGTATCAAGGCTCTTAGGTATGAAAGAATACGAAAAGGCCAAAAGAACTGTTTCTACAGCCTTTTTCACAGCAATTACTCTCGGTATTCTGCTTTGTGCATGCACATTACCTTTCCTGAGTGAATTTGTCACTGCACTCGGTGCTATTGAAAGTGTTAAACCACACGCTGAAGCTTATGCGAAATACATTCTTATCGGTGCACCTTTCATGACTGCTTCATTTGTAATGAACAACCAGTTAAGAGCTCAGGGAAACGCCTTATTCTCAATGATAGGTATCTCAACAGGAACAGTCCTGAATATATTTTTAGATCCTCTGTTGATTTACAAAATGAATATGGGTGTTTCAGGTGCGGCACTTGCTACTATTATAAGCCAGTTCATAAGTTTCTGCATTCTGCTCACATTTACAAATGTAAGAAAATCAGTCATAAGTGTAAAAATTTCAAACTTCAGACCGTCTGCGGAAATATACAAAAATATTCTTCATTCAGGTTTACCATCATTCTGCAGACAAGGACTTGCAAGTGTATCCTCAATTGTTCTTAATATTGCCGCAGGTCCTTTCGGAGCCGCAGCAATTTCTGCACTTTCAATCGTAAACAAATATATGCTCTTTATCCATGCAGGGCTCATCGGTTTTTGCCAGGGATTCCAGCCTGTTTCAGGATTCAATTTCGGTGCAAAACGCTATGACAGAGTAAGAAGCGCATTTAAATTCTGCCTTACGGTTGCAATTATACTCCTGTCAACACTTGGCATTGCATCGTTTATACTCGCACCGCAGATTATGGCGTTTTTCAGAGAAAACGACAAGCAGGTTATTGAAATCGGTACACTTGCTCTGCGATTTCAGAGTCTTGCTCTCCCCTTCCAGGCTTGTGCGATGATGTCACAGTTTTTATCGCAATCTATAGGTTATGGTGGCAGAGCATCAATCGTGGCAATGGGAAGACAAGGCTTGTTCCTGATTCCACTTTACCTGATTCTGTCAAGCACAATAGGACTTTTAGGTCTGCAGATGTCACAAGCCGTATCAGATTGCCTGACGTTTATCGTGTCAATATTCGTTACAGCAAGCGTAATTAAAAAGTTAAAAGAACTTGAAAAATCACAAGTTTAAACCGCAGACTTTAATAAGAGATTTCAATGAAATACGCTGTAAAAAACTATCGTTTTTTACAGCGTATTTATTATTATAATTACATAATTAGGATGCAATAATCTCAAGGTAGTCCGTTAATTTGTAAAACGCACGTTCCAGGTAAAACAAAGGATCTTCTGATTCTTCCATATTTCCGATTATATCCATTGTATCATTTACTCCCACAATAGCAACCTCAAACATTGTAATAGTATCATCATACTCTTTTATTTTGCCATAAACATCTTTATACTTTATAAGCAATCCCATTCCGTTAACAAGACATACTTTTGCTTCTTTTAACTTTAAAGCAACTTCTTTTCCTTTCTGAACTGCTATAGTTTCATTCGCTGAATCTAATTCATCTGCAACAAGTTCTGCGCTCTCATACATAAGTTCAATTGCAGTTAAATAGTTTTCAAAAGCTTCAGCATAAACTTTATCATACTCAAATTCATTGCAATTCACTTTAAGCTCTGCAGATACTTCGCCGTATCCGTCCACCGCAAATTTAAGAACACCGCTACCGGGAGCAAGTCTGTAAATTACAAGAACAACTTTTTCATCAGTTGTGTTTTCTTCATCGACACTGAAAAGGAATTTACAGTTTTCTGCAAACTTTTCCATTTCCTTTTTGTTATTCATTAGTTCATCTGTCAGCTCAACGTCATCAATATATATTCTAAAAACATCGTCATTGGCAAGTTTTTTGCAATTGAGCGTTACTTCAATTTTCTCATAAAAATCATTGAAAGTAATCTCATTGGGACTGAAGAAAAGTTCAGGCTTATCTACAACGTTAGTAAGAACAACATCTTTTGCAGATTTACTTGATGTAGTCTTACCATTTACAGTCTTATAAGATTTTACAGTATAAGTATATGTTTTGCCTTTTTCCGCTGTTTTGTCAAC
>JAZRQI010000120.1:0-4968 GCA_045649705.1 Acutalibacteraceae bacterium | reverse complement strand
ATTCAGTTGTGATTTTGAAGTTTGTTCTTTCACCCTTTACAATACCTACTGAAAGGTCGTGTTCAAGGTACATTCTGCCCGCTTCCATATAAGCGTCGATTTCTTCCTGTGTGAGTTTTTCATACAGGTCGTCGAACTGTTTTATATTGAATGTCTGAGGACCCTGGTCAAGGAACACTGTGTCACGGTTGGGAACAACTGTGCTCTGCTTTCCGTCCTCTGCAATAAGAACTGTGTCAATTGTGGGAACAGATGTTGTGACCATATCGTATTCTTTGGCAATAACAAAGTTATCGTTGATAATTCTTGAAGAAACGAAAGGTCTTGCACAGTCGTGAATGAGCATCATATCGTCTTCAGTCAGGTCAGAACCGAGGATTTCCATACTCTTCTTGACAATGTTCACCATTGAAAGGAATCTTGATATACCGCCGTGGATGATTTCTACACGTGATGTATCAACGTTATATTCTTCAAGCATATTCTTACAATATTCTTCCCACTGAGGGTTCATTGCAAGAATCACCTTGTCAACACATTTTTCATTAAGAAAAGTATTAAGTGTTCTGACAACGATGGGTGTATCGCCGATTTTAAGAAACTGCTTGGGAACTGAGCTCTCCATACGTGAGCCGATGCCCCCTGCAAGAATACCTGCAAAATTCATATTCTTTTCCCTCTCTTATTTTTCTTCTTCAAACAGTTCGCCTCTGATGTCAACATCACGGAACTGTGAAGCGTCTTTGTTTTCAAAAATGTATTCGCCCATATCAATTCTTGCGAAGTTGTGAGGTGCTGAACGCTTTGAATAAGTGGGCATTGTCATATAATTGGGTCCGTAAGCATAGTTGAGATATCCTGTGCAATCAACGGGGATAGGTGCTTTGATGCCGTCGAAGTCAACATATTTCACTTCTTCCAAACCATCGATAGGCATAACGCCGTCGATGAGTTTCTTGCCTACGCTGTCGATAAGGTATTTTGCATCTTTCTTGTTCTTATAGAAAGAAACACCAAGTTCAAACAGACCGTGATATACCTTATAAGGAATAAGACGTAAGAAAGGCAGAGCAATCTTTGACATTCTGTAGTGGAAATTCTTTCTCGGTTCATTGTACCAACGCACTTCAAGAGCCTTTGTGATAGTATAAAGATATGCCATATGGAGTTTCTGGAGAAGCTTGTTGTTACTTGTTTTGTCGTAAACAAGAATGTCGATGAAGATACCGTCTTCTGTTACGTTTTTACTTGAGAAGTTTGTTGAGAAATACGTGCCCTTCAAACGTACCTTATCTATAGTATAGTGGCTTCCGCTGTTGTTGAAGGGTGATGAATAAGCAAACTGCTCACCCATTTCTTCTTCAAAGACTTTTCTGAATTTATCATAGTCTTCTCTGAGCATACCGATGTCAAGGTCGTCATCCCAGGCAATGCTCATACCGTTTCTCACAGCACCGAGAAGTGAACCGCCTGCAAGGAAATACTGAATGTTATGTTTCTGACAAACTCTTTCAATTTCGTTGAGAATGTAGATTTCAAGGTCTTTAAGACGCTGAAGTTTTCCGTCATAGAATGCGATAAGGTGTGAAATGTCGTATTCAATTTCTGAAAGGTAGCAAATCATATGATAAACAGCAATAGTCTGTGAGCAGAATGCTTTGTAGCCTGTTTTCTTGAATTTGAGCACGCTGAGACTTCTGTGAGTTTCTTCACCCAGAGTTTTTACGTCACTCTTCAATGTAAGCACATCACTGCATTTTGCGTGAATTGCAAACTTGATTGTTGCTGAGTTTGTTGTGTATGTTGCAACGTTATATGTGTGACCCGCTTTCACCTTATAAAGTGAATAAACAAGACTTGCCACAACGTCGCGGATATATGTCATTGTAAAGTTGTGCTTATAGTCTTCTTCTGTAACTTCAACACACTGATTTTTAAATGTTTCTCTGATAGTTTCTTTCAAATCAAATGCGGGACAATGCTGATTGTCAGGTGCGAAAACGTTATCAAAACGGAGAAGTGAAACGCTTATCTTTTCATCTCTCACTGCCTGACGGCATCTTTTTTCAAATGCTTTATAGAACTCGAAATCAGCCTTTGTTTCCTCTGAATATTCTTCAACGAGGAAGTTGTATTCTCTTTCTGCAAGGTGGTCGATTCCCTGAGGAATTTCAGGCATAAGAGGAAGGAGTGTGCCCAATACTACTCTTGAAGAATTAGCCTTTGCAAAGCCGAAAATCTTTTCAAGTGAAGACATAACCTTTTCAGCGTTTTCTTTATTATCGCAGTTAAAAAAGCCGATTATACAGGATGTTTCCTTTTGGCCGTGTTTAATGTTCTGAAAACTGTCAAAGGATACTTCTTTTACACCGAAATCTTCAGTTGAGAGCATTTCGCTTACTGTCTGAGTTTTTTCGCACACAGGTACAAAGTAAGCATCGCCGAGAAAATATTTTGATTTTCTTGCAATAAGGTCCATTGAGCCTAAAATATACTCAGAAACGAAACTGTCGTCACATACAAGATAGTATTTATCGTAGAATTTTTTTCTTTCAAGAAAAACTCTTGTCAGCACCTTGTCAACCGACGTGGCAGTCATCTCGATTTCGTCTGTAATTATCAGATTGTTCATTTTTTCATCACCTTATAAAAATATAATAAAGTCACTGAATACCCATTTTCATACCCTATAATATACCACAGAATCTGTCAAAAGTCAATTATCTTAAACAGTTGACTTTAAAGACCTGCCGTGATAAAATTTATCTTTGGAAAGACGGTGAGAAAATGAAAATAAAAGGTGCGATTTTTGACGTTGACGGCACACTCCTTGACTCAATGTACGTCTGGCGTTACAGAGGTGAACTTTACCTTGAAAGTCTTGGAATTACACCGAGAGAGGGACTTCAGCTTGATGTAAGAAAACTTGGCTTTATTGAGTCCCCTAAACTTATTAAAGAAGAATACAATCTTCCCTATTCTCACGATGAAATCAGAAACGGTATGATGAAGGTAGTTGACAACTACTATAAGTCAAACCCTCAGGTGAAAAAGGGTACAATAGAGTTTCTCGAATCCTTAAAGGAAAACGGTGTCAGAATGTGCGTTGCCACTGCCACTGACAGGGATATGGTAGAGCCGGGTCTTGTGAATGCCGGTATCAGGGATTACTTTGATGAAATTTTCACCTGCAGAGGTCTTGACACAAATAAGACAAAACCTTTTATTTTTGAAAAGGCAATGGAATTTCTCGGCACGACAAAAGAAGATACCGTAATTTTCGAGGATGCACTGTATGCTGTGAAAACCGCTAAAAAAGCAGGGTTCTTTGTGACAGGTATTTTCGATGAGCAGGAGCC
This sequence comes from Acutalibacteraceae bacterium, assembly GCA_045649705.1. Taxonomy (GTDB): domain Bacteria; phylum Bacillota; class Clostridia; order Oscillospirales; family Acutalibacteraceae; genus SIG575. Next base: position 1,609 of record JAZRQI010000120.1, on the reverse strand, counting down.
TGAACAAGAGGAATTTCAGTCACTTTGCGACGTGTTTGTACACGATTTGCGAGATTCACTAAAAATTTTATTGTGATTTTTTAAAATTCTTTGCAAAATAACATTGCAATGGAAAGAATAAAGTAGTATAATGTTTAGTTGTTAAAAGTTATATTTTATCTCCAAAGGAGTTGTTCACAATGAGCAGAATGATAGGCACAGTTTCAAGAGGCGTCAGAGCCCCCATCATCAAAAGCGGTGACGACATCGTTGAAATCGTAGCATCTTCAGTTCTCGAAGCATCAGAAGATGCAGGTTTTCAGTTCAACGATAAAGACATCGTTGCAATGACAGAGGCTATTGTTGCACGTGCACAGGGCAACTATGCTACAGTTGACGATATCGCAGAAGATGTAAAAGCAAAATTCGGCGGTGAAACAGTGGGCGTTATTTTCCCCATCCTCAGCCGTAACCGTTTCGCAATCTGCCTTCGCGGTATTGCAAAAGGAGCTAAGAAAATTGTTCTTATGCTTTCATACCCCTCTGACGAAGTAGGTAACCACCTTGTAAGCCTTGATGCTCTCGACGAAAAAGGCGTTGACCCTTACAAAGATGTTCTCTCACTTGAAAAATACCGTGAACTTTTCGGTTACGAAAAGCACACATTCACAGGTGTTGACTATGTAGAATACTACGAAACACTTATCAAGGAATCAGGTGCTGAGGCTGAAATCATTTTCGCAAACAACCCCAGAGCAATCCTCGGATTTACAAAGAACGTTCTCTGCTGTGACATCCACACAAGAAACCGCACAAAGAGACTTCTTAAAAATTCAGGCGGAGAAAAAATCTTCGGTCTTGACGAAATTCTCAATGCCCCCGTAAACGGTAGCGGTTTCAATGCTGACTACGGTCTTCTCGGTTCAAACAAAGCAACTGAAGACACAGTTAAGCTCTTCCCCCGTGACTGTCAGGAAGTTGTTGATGCTATCCAGGCTAAGCTTAAAGCAGCAACAGGCAAAAACATCGAAGTTATGGTTTACGGTGACGGCGCATTCAAAGACCCCGTTGGTAAAATCTGGGAACTTGCAGACCCCGTTGTTTCTCCTGCATACACCAAGGGTCTTGAGGGAACTCCCAACGAACTGAAACTTAAATACCTTGCTGACAACGAGTTCGCAGACCTTAAAGGCGACGAACTCAAAGAAGCAATCAAGAATAAGATTCACGAAAAAGACGGCGACCTCGTAGGTCAGATGGCATCTGAGGGTACAACTCCAAGAAGACTTACAGACCTTATCGGTTCACTCTGCGACCTTACATCAGGTTCAGGTGACAAAGGTACACCCATCGTATTCATCCAGGGTTACTTCGATAACTACACAACTGAATGAAAATAAAATAACAAAAGACCTGTTCGGAAGAACAGGTCTTTTTTAGTGCTCAGTGCTTTTCGCAGAGATAGATGTTACATTTTACGTTTTCAGCTTTTCGTCTGTCTGTGAAGAGGGCGTGTATTTTCATTGTTTTACCTGATGAATTTTCGGGCAATTCAAGGAAAAATGTATTGTTCTTATCACTGCCGCACACTGCGTGTTCCCACTGGTTTGCTCTGTAATCAGGTGCTCTC
>JAZRQI010000119.1:0-14708 GCA_045649705.1 Acutalibacteraceae bacterium | reverse complement strand
CCGTTACCTGCGTCAACAACAATCTTAAATCCCCTCAGAGGTCTTGAATAGTCGGTTGCATTTACGCCGTCACAAATCATCTTGCGTAGACTCTCAGCATAGACTTTCATATGGTCATACTCAGTAACCGTACCGAATTTTTCAGCATATATAAACTGATTTTCCTGAGCAAACAAGAGAATTTCTTTTATATCATCACCGCTGAGTCCGCCTAATCTTGTAAAGAATTTAAGACCATTCTTATCATAGGGATGATGACTTGCGGTAACTTCAATTGCACCTGTGCAGTTAAGGTTAACAGTAGTCATAAACATTGCTGGTGTTGACGAATAGTCGCAGTCATACACAGTCACACCCATTTTGATAAGTGCACTGATAACACTATCCTTGATACGTAAGGAAGAAATTCTCGTATCTCTGCCTACAGCAACGCTGATGGGTGTATCTTCTGTTCTGTTTTTTCTGAGCCATTCAACAAAACCGCAGGTAATTCTTTCCACAGTTTCATCTGACAGATACAGAGGGTCATTCTGTCCGGACCTGACACCTACACCTCTGACATCTGAGCCACTTTTGAAAGAAGCCCATTTCTCTTCAAGTATCATTTGTTTCCTCCGTTTAAAGCGATATATTTTTCCGTAACTTCAAGAAGAAAACTATACATAGGATAAAAAGCCTTGTAATTCTCTCTTAATTTATCAATGAAATCACTGTTTTCAAGGTCACGGATATCGTAATAATCGCATTTGATAAACATTTCCTTTGCATTGTAAAAATCAAGTAAATCTTCGGGACAATTGCCCTCTTTTTTCTTTTTGTAGCAATCAAGACCTACTATTGCACCGACTTTTCGGCAGGATTCAAGTGCTTCTCTGAACCTGTCGGGCTCTGCGAGAATTTTTTCTCTGTAAATTGAAAGATAAGTTGCATTGGTGTAGAAAGTGCCTACACCACTTGTGTATCTGTCTGCAAAAATTTCAAACCAGAAGCAAGGAATGTAGGGATTTGCCTTTTTATCCCTCATAAACATTACCCAGACATTTTCTCTGTAAAGTGATTTATCTTTCGTATAACGGGTGTCACGTCTTATTCTTGAAATCATTTTCCAGGGAATGAGCACCATTTTCTCGTCATATGAGAACATATCATCAAGCAATGCTTCAATTATCTGCTTGATAGGTGTGATAACACCTTTTTTTATTTCATTCTTGTGTTCCTCGTAGAAATTCTTATCGTTTTCAAATCTGTTCTGAGCAAGAAGAAACAGTGAATCACTTGTTATTCCGTCATATTTATACATATTAAAGCAGTCCCCTTTTATTCATTTCCTCTGCTGCCAACATTATACCCATTTTTGCACTGTGGAAATTAAGTCCGCCCTGCATCCATACAGCATAAGGTTCACGTAAGGGTGCATCCGCAGAAAGTTCGATTGATGCACCTGAAATGAATGCACCGGCTGACATAATAACCTGACTGTCATAACCGGGCATATCCCATGGTTCAGGCACTGCCATTGAATCAATAGGTGCACCTTTCTGAAGACCCTGACAGAACGCAATGAGATTTTCAGGTTTTTCAAGTTTGACTGCCTGAATTATATCGTGACGGCTTTCGTTTATTCCGGGAGTTACACCGAAACCGAACTCACTGAAAAGAGATGCTGTAAACACTGCCGCTTTAAGGGCCTCTCCCACAACGTGTGGAGCATTGAACAGACCCATATAGAGGTTTCTGCTCTGACCCAGTGTTGCACCAACTTCTCTGCCGAGACCGGGTGTAGTCATTCTGTATGCACAGAGTTCAACAAACTCTTCTTTACCTGCAATGTATCCGCCTGTTCTTGCAATACCGCCACCTGCATTTTTAATAAGCGAACCTGCAAAAAGGTCACAGTCAACATCACCCGGTTCAATTGTTTCAACAAATTCACCATAACAGTTATCAACCATTACCATAGCATTACTGCATTTTCTTGTCAGGTCAATGATTTCTTTGATTTCAGCAACACTGAGAGTAGGTCTTAATGAATAGCCGCGTGAACGCTGTATGTAAACCATTCTGATGCTGTTTTCTTTAAGTGCTTTTTCAATAGCAGGTAAATCAACTCTGCCTTCGTTATTAAGAGCAACTTCCATATAGTTGACACCGAAATCTTTGAGTGAACCCTGTCCCACATCACCTGTAAGACCGATAACACTGTGAATTGTATCATAAGGTGTGCCTGTAACTGAAAGCATAGTGTCCCCAGGTCTGAGAATACCGAAAAGTGCAACTGCAAGGGTATGTGTTCCGCAAGTGAAATTGTGTCTGATAATTGAATCTTCAGAACCTACACATTTTGCAAAGAGTTTGTCAATTGTTTCTCGACCTCTGTCACCATAGCCATAGCCTGTTGAACCTGCAAAATGGCTTTCACTTATACCGAATTCAGTAAAGGCAGAAAGCACTTTTATCTGATTCTGCTCAGTTGTTTTTTCAATTACTGCAAAGGCATCCTTTGACTTTTCAAGAGCTGACTGTGATGCTTCAAGAACTTTATCGCTGACTTTAAAATTATAATACATTTTCAATTTCACTCCACATTTCACAGGGAACAAATCCCATTTTTTTATACCAATTTTCTGTCTTTTCGTTTTCTGTAAAGACAAAAAGTTCTTTATTATTTTCTGCAATGACAGTTTTTACGACTCTTTCACCAAGTCCCTGATGCCTGTATTCTTCAAGGGTAGCAACTGACGAAATTACTGCACTTCTCTCAGTTTCAAAAAGTGAAAAAGCACCTGAAACAAGTTTATCTTCACAATATATTCCGTAAAGGTGTGCAGAGTTATGTCTCATTCTGTGGGACAAATCAGCAACCCAGGTGAAATAATCACCGTCAAAACCAAAGACATCTTTCACTAAAGCATACATATCTTTTAGATTTTCACTGTAAAGTTGATTTGCTTTACGTTCACAAGTACATCCGCCTTGTATTTTCAGAATCTTTCCGCATTCTTTTCTGCCTTCAAAGTATTCCGAAAACTCATTGTCACACAGAATTTTTGAAAATCCCGTAGCATTGAGAAACTCACGGATTTCTTCAAAAGGTGCAGTTTCCTTAGCAGACAAAGTCACATTACCGCCTACTTTTGAGATAACTGCATCAACGCTTTCGTCAACGCTAACATAAAACATTACATCATCAAAGCAGGACAAAGTTTTATAGTCTGAAAAAATACGCTGAAAGAAGATATCATTTTCAAATGAAGAAAAATCATATTCTTCAAAATTATCAATTAACTTAATCATTGGCAAAAGTTGATACAAGCTTCACAACAAGATTTTTTACATCTTCAACATCACTTTTTCTGATTACACAGGAGGGTGAATGAAGATATCTGCACGGAACAGACACTGCAAGTGTTTTGACGCCTTCAGATGATTTATGAATCTGACTTGCGTTGTTGCCACCTGCTATCATGGTTTTTGTCTGTGCCTTTATACCGTTTTCTTTTGCAATATCCATTGCTTTTCTGTACAAATCTTTAAGGTATACAGTACCACCATCCATAAAGGACACAACTGCACCGCCTGAAAGTTCGCAAACCCTTTTTTCTCCCGTAATACCGCTGATATCAGATGCAGTTGTGCATTCAAGTGCAATTGCATAATCAGGTTTAATTCTGTTAGTTGCAGTTATTGCACCTCTGCATCCCACTTCTTCCTGCACAGAGAAAGAGAAAGTCAGGTCAAACTCCTGCTCTTCAAGGAGCATATCAAGCATTATTGCACAACCTAATCTGTCATCAAGTGCTTTTGCTTTTACAAACTCACCGTTTTCACCGAATTCTACATATTCTGAATCAAAGGTAGCACTGTCACCCAAAGAAACATATTTTTCTGCTTCTTCTTTTGATGTTGCACCGATATCAATGTACAACTCGTCTTTTTCAGGAATGTCTTTTGATTTATCTTTTGGAACAAGGTGAATGGGTTTTATTCCGATTACACCTGTTAAGCCGTTTACCTTTACAGTTCTTCCCAAGAGAACTTTAGGATTTATACTGCCTACATTGTGGAATTTAAGGAAACCGTCACTTGTGATATAAGACACAATAAGACCGACTTCATCCATATGAGCATCAATCATAATCTTATTTTCAGGTGTTTTACTACCCTTTTTCTCAACAATAAGATTACCCAGATTATCAACAATGTAAGAACATCCTTTTTCGTCTTTGATTTTGTCGATAATATAATTTCTTACTTCATCTTCTCTTGAAGAAATGCCGTCAAGCATCGAAAGTTCTTTTACAAATTCAAAAATTCTGTCCACTCAGCATTCCTCCATTCTGTAAGATATATATTCGCAAATAAGTTTTGCGGTGTTTATAACGTCATCAACATCAACAATTTCTGCTTGTGTGTGCATATTCCTCAAGGGTATTGAGAGAAGTCCCATTCTGACACCCTCACCTGAGACACCAATACTGTCAGCATTTGTACCTGTTCTCGAACCCATAATTTCTTTCTGATAAGGAATATCGTTCTTTTCTGCAACAGATACAATACATTTACTCATTTTATAGTCAAGTGTGGATGAAAAACCGACCATAGCACCTTTAGACAGTTCACCGCTTTCTTCAGCAGTAACACCGGGTTGCAAAGCAAAGCTTACATCAACTGCAATTGCTTCATCAGCAGAAGCTTTGAAAGACGATACTTTAGCACCACTGCCTGTAGTTTCTTCACAAACTGAAAATACAACTGTAAGGTCAGGATTCAGTCCTTTTTCTTTTAACATCTTACAAGCAAGAATAAGTGACACCACCCCTGCCCTGTCATCAAGTGCTGTGCCTGTGACTCGGTTGCCTAAGAGTTTATTGAAAGAAGATTTAACCACTGCACGGTCTGAGGGTGTGATATATTTTTCTGCAGTTTCTTTATCCATTCCGATATCGATTACTATATCACTGATATCACTTGCTTTATTTTCCCCTGATTTTGTAAGATGAGGAGGAATTGCAGAAATGATGCCGTAAACAGGTTTATTACCGTAAATTATCACTTCCGCACTGTCAAGGGTACGTGCATCAACACCGCCGCAGGAACCGACTTTAACAAAGCCATCGTCAGTAATTGCAGTTACTGCAAAACCGATTCTGTCAATATGTGCATCAAGAAGAAAATGTGTACCGTCAGATTCGTTTCTGCCCACAACATTACCAAGTCTGTCTATGGTAACAGGCATAAACTCCCTTAACTTTTCTGCAGAAACCTCAGCTGCCCTTGTTTCGTCACCGGGTGTTCCGTTTTCACAACATAGTTCTTCAAGTAAAGATAAAACATAGTCTTTATACATTGAAAATGTTCACTTCTTTCAAAAACAATTTTACAGATTATTATAACTCTTATAAGCAAAAATATCAAGTTTTCAGCATATATTTTTCTTGTGAGGTGTTTTAATATGGTAATAAAAATCAAAAAAACTTATATTTTCGCAATTATTTGCTTCATACTGCTCGTCTGTGGATTTGCTCAGTTTGCACCCCTTGTTTCAGTAGCAGAAGAAAAAGAAGGCGTAAGAGTCCCTATAATTATGTATCATCAGGTTACTAAAAAATCTTCACGAAGAAGTAAATACACTGTGATGTATGAAGAATTCGAAAACGATATGAGATACATAAAAGAAAAAGGCTACACAGCAATTGATATGCAAGATTTGATTGACTTTGTTTACGGGAAGAAACAATTACCCAAAAAGCCTATAATAATCACTCTTGATGACGGTTTTGAAAGTGTTTACGCTTACGTATATCCGCTGATGAAAGAACTCAAAATGTGTGCAGTAGCATCAATCGTAGGTGAATATACAACATTTTTCACTGAAAACCCTGACCACAACATTACTTATTCTTACCTGAATTGGGAGGAAGTTTCAGAACTTACAAAAACAAAAGAAATTGAAATCCAGAATCACTCCTATGACCTGCACAAAAACAATGATGGCCGTCACGGAATCAGTAAAAAACATGATGAAGATGTAGCCGCCTATAACAGTGAAGTAGGTACTGATATTTTAAAAATGCAGAACATCATGAAAGAAAAAACAGGATATGTTCCCAACACACTTACCCTGCCTTTCGGTGCATACAAAAAGGAAACAATTGACCTTGCAAAGGATTTGGGATTCAAAGCAATATTGTCTTGCGAAGAAAAAATAAACATAATAAAACAAGGTGATACAGAAAAAATGTACCACCTTGGAAGATATAACAGACCGTCGAAAGTATCAACAGAAGCCTTTTTCGATAAAATACTTGAAGATTAGTTCTTACTTTTAGAAATTGACCGTCTGACGATAAGACTTCTGATTGCTTTTCTGTCAAAAGGAATCAAAGGATAGAGATAGTTTCTGCCTGCAAGTGTTTTTGTTGTTGCAATCATAATTATCATCAACAAAAATCCGCCTATATATCCCCATAGTCCGAAAAGTGCCGTCAGGATTATTACAGTAATTCTTGAAAACTTCATAGCATACCCAAGTTCAAAGCTCGGCTGAGTAAAGTTAGCAATTGCAACAAAAGCCATATAAAGTATAACTTCTGACAAAAACCAATCTGCACCTACTGCAAATTCTCCCAGAATCAAAGCACCGATAACACTGAAAGAACTGCTCAATGATTGAGGTGTGTTTACAGATGCAAGTTTCAGCATATCCACAATCAGTTCAATTGCGATTATCTGTGCAAACACAGGTATCTGCGCCTGTTCTTCTATTCTCACAAAGGACAGCCAATCGGGTATATAGGTTGGGTTGTCAACAAGCAGATACCATGTGGGTGTGAGAAGTACAGACAAAGTAAAAACTATCATTCTGACAAAACGCAGGTATGAGCCGATTACAGGCGGGAAATAATAGTCATTCGAGTCCTGAAAAAACTCAAAGAAGCTTGTTTTCACAATTATTGCCGCAGGTGAATTGTCAATGAGAATAATGATATTCCCCTCCGCAATACAGGCAACTGCAGCATCAGGTCTTTCTGTATATCTGACTTTCGGAAAAGGATTATACAACTGTTTAGGCAGCAACGCTTCAACCAGGCTCTGCTGTCCCATCGTCAGAGTGTTTATGTCAATATTTTCAATTCTCTTTTTAAGAGATGACAGAAGTTTTTTGTCTACCATATTGTCAAGATAACACAAAGCAAGGTCAGACTTTGATTTCTTACCTACTTTCATAGCGTGAAAAATGAGGTTCGGATCACGAAGTCTACGTCTTATCAGTGCACTGTTGAAAACTATTGTTTCCGTAAAACCGTCGTGAGAGCCTCTGAGAACTTTGTCATTGTCAGGCTCATCAAGTGAACGCGTAGGATAAGTTCTCGCATCAATCATTATAGCCTGATTGAAGCCTTCAACTATGAGTGCGAGTGTTCCCGACAGTACAGATGTGACTATTGTGTCAATACTGCTTTCCACATCTGTTTCAGTGTATGTTATAAATCGGGAGCAGAACTCACGTGTATTCTGGACTGACTCTATCTGCTTTTCTTCAAGCCTTGTAAGATATTCGAGCATTTTTTCAAGAATTTCATCTTTACAGAAAGCATCAACAAAATACATCTTTGCATTTCTGTTTCCTATTATCATTTCCCTTGCAATCAAATCAAAATTTTCACTGACTCTCAGAATGTTATCGAGAGTTGTGATGGTTTCATTATAACTTTTGCTTATATTTTTCAAGACAACACCACCTTACAGTTATGTTGCCCTGAAATTCAAAAATTAACCTCTGTAACCGTTATATAATTCCACAATCGCGTTCCATGTAGCAGGACCGACTACGCCTGTCTGCTCGATGCCGTAAAGTCTCTGCACTGCTCTTACAGCATTTGCCGTTGCATTACCGAAAGCACCGTCAACATTGATAACAGGAACAGAATTGTTATTCTGACCGATTACTCGAAGATAGGACTGAAGCTGTTCAACAACTTTACCTGTTGAGCCGTTTGACAGAACAGTTCCGGGATACAGAAGAGAACTGTAAGACTGATATTCTTTCGGCAGGTTATTCAGAATGCTCTGATATACTGTCTGGATTTTGTTCCAGGTATCTCTGCCCACAATCCCGTCAGGAGTAAGTCCGTAATATCTCTGAAATGCAAGAACAGCATTACGTGTTGCAGGTCCGAAAATTCCGTCAATGGAAATCTCAGGCAATGAATCATTGAAAAATCCGATAAATGCTAAATAATACTGCAGACTCTGAACTTCTGTACCACGGCTGCCCTGTTGAAGTGTACGGCTGAAACGTCGCTGTGCCTCTGACAAAGTTATACCCTCTGAATAAAGTTCTGAAAGACCTTTCACACTTGAATAAATATATTTCAATCTGTACCAGGTATTCTTACCTACTATGCCGTCCTGTGTCAGGTTGAAAATTCTCTGAAAGGCTCTGACTGCTCTTTCAGTTGCCGCATCAAAAACGCCTAAATCTACAGGCACTGTGGGGATAGCAGGATAGTTTGCGGCAATTCTGTTAAGTTCACGCTGAATCGTTCTAACGTCTTCGCCTCTGTCACCACGTCTTAATGCCCTGCCCGGATATGATGGAATATTTGCTCTGACAGGCGCATTTCTCACAAGGTTTACGTCTCCGTAATAGTATCTCAGAATGTCAAACGGTACATATCCGCGATTTGCAAGGTCAACTGTCCCCCACTGTTTAAGACCTTTACAGTTGACACCTCTGCCACTGCAATACTGAGTAAAATAGGGTGAAATTGTACCTTCTTTTACAACGAAATCGTTAAAAAGTTCATCAACAAGACGTGAAATATTCGAGAAAATGTCTCTGCCTTTAACAAAGGCCTGGTCATACTGAGTTGAATTTGTAATATCAAAATTATAACCCTGACTTCTGTAATGCTCAGTGAAAATTCTGTTCAGCGCAAAAGTAGTTATAGCATAAATATTTGCTCTCAATGCACTTTCAGGCCAGGTAGGATAAATTTCACTCGATGCTACATTTTTAATATAATCAGGAAAACTGAGTGTAACGTTTTCCGCATTTGAAGACGGTGTTCCGAGATGAACTGTGATTGTTCTCGGTATTGAAACTCCATTACTCATCTGTATTCCTCCTTATAAATCAATTGGTTCTCTCTCAACATAAACTATGTCGTTATCATCTGTGGGTGTACCTGTTTTCGGCACCATGTTCACAGGCTGAATTGACGTAATCCCGTTGAAAACGGGAACATTCGTATATACAGTTGAGATAAAATAAGGATGTGTTACTCTTACCGTGTAAGTGGAATACGGGAGAATATTGTTGTTTTCAGTTGCAGTGTCACTGATAGGAGTTGTAAGTGACATATTTTCCACAATACCGCTTGTATCTGTCAGGTCGTCAAAGAAAGTGTGTGTGCCTTCGTTAAAATCTTTTGTCACAACCACTCTTGCATTTACTATGGGGAAGGCTTCTCTTCCGCTGAAAACCTGAACTCTCATATTTCCCTTTCCCCTGTTTCTGTTCTGAAACTCCGTTAAGTTGTTATATGTAGGCTCACTCCGTCCTGAATCAATACCTCTGGGATTTGTACCCTCAAGTTCTGTAATATCCGCTTCTTTGCCAGTATTATCAGATGAATCCACAATCGAAACCACAGGTTCACTCTCCGGTAAATCTGCCATAACCTTGTCACTTACAAATCCGCCGTTTTCATCTGCATATTTCAGCAATTCCTGCTTGTATTTTTCTATCAGATTCTGTAACTCATTATTGTTCACTACACTACCTCCAAATATAATCAGTTATTACCATAATATTATAAGAGGCATATTTTGACACAAAAAAACACCGCACAAATATATGCGGTGTTCAGAAATTACTTTTTGCGTTCTACTTTTTTCTTATTGCCTTTTTCGTCAACAATATATGTGTTTTCGAGTGTACCTACAAGACTTGCTTTGAAAGCGTCGATATACTCACGTCTCAACACCTGTCTTTCCGCCTGTTCTTCAGGGGTAAGCTCTCTTTCTTTTGCAAGGTGTGCAAGTTCATTTATTCTGTCGATTTTCTTCTGATCCATAGTTTTAATTGCTCCTTTTATAATTCTCAGCCTGTGTCAGCATTTCTTCTGCTGCTGAAAGTAAAGTCTGTGTAATTACAGAACCGCCGTTGATTCTTGACAGTTCGTATTTACGTTCACTTTGTGAAAGACTCTTTATACTTGTAAATGTATGTTCAGCAGAACTTTCTTTACTTATAAACAAGTGGTTGTCGCCGAATGATGCAATCTGGGATAAATGAGTTACACAAATAACCTGTTTACCGTTTGATACATCGTAAAGTTTTTTCGCAACCTTTGTTGCTGCCTGACCGCTGATACCTGAATCAATTTCGTCAAATATCATTGTAGTTATGTCGTCTTTTTCAGAGAGAACATTTTTAATTGCCAGCATTATTCGGGAAAGTTCACCGCCTGATGAAAATTTAATAAGCGGTTTTGCGTCTTCACCTTTGTTTGCGGAAATCAGGAATTCTATATCATCCTTACCCGTAGCACCGAGTGGTTTATCCTTTCTGTCAACAAGAAAAGTAACATCAGGCATATCAAGAAATCTCAATTCTTCAGCAACACGTTTTGTAAAAGTGTCAGCCGCTTTCATTCTTGAAATGGTCAGTTTTTCTGCCGCATCAAGCATTTTTGTTCCTGCAACATCAAGTTCGTCCGTGAGTTTTTCAATTCTCTGTGCGGATGAGTCGATTTTTGAAAGTTTTTCTTTTAATTCTTCAAGAAGTAAAATAAGACCTTTTTCATCAACGGAATACTTCTTCATCAGCTTTGACAGAAGGTCAATTCTTTCCTCAGTTTCTTCAAGAAGAACAGGGTTAAATTCAACAGAATCGAGACTGTTTTTTATGCTCTGTGAGCATTCTTCAAGAGTGTAAACGGCATTTGCGAGATTTTTGGAAACCTCACCCATATCATCAAAAGATGAAACACTTTTTACTTCTTCAAGAATATTTTTAAGTCTTACGAGGACACCGACTTCCTCATCTTCTCCGTTGAATTCGTTATACGAAAGAGTAAGTGCTGAACTTATTTTTTCAGCATTTGCAAGTTTATTACGTTTTGTAATCAGTTCTTCAAATTCACCGGGAATAATGTTTGCTTTTTCTATTTCATCAATCTGGAAACGGAGAACTTCCGCATTCTTTTCGTTTTCTTCTTCATTATTCTGCAGAGTTTTAAGTTCTTTTTTCAGTGCTACAAAATTTCTGTAGCAAGTAAGATATTCTGAATGTATTTTTTCGTTAGAAGCAAGTTTGTCGATATATGAAGTATGGTTATCTTTGAGAAGCAATGAGCGATTATCGTGCTGACCGTGGATATCAACAAGGGTTTTACCAAGTTCTTTGAGCATTGAAACTGTAGCAACAACACCGTTGATACGGCATACATTTTTACCGTCAGCAGAAATACGTCTCTGGAGAAGTAATGAAGAATCCTCCTCAGATTCTATACCTAATTCTTCAAGTTTTGCTTTGACATTATCACCGATTGAAGTAAACAATGCAGTAACACCTGCGTGTGAAGTGCCTGTTCTGACAAGTTCCTTTGAAGTGCGTTCACCGAGAATTGCACCGATAGAATCAATAACAATTGATTTACCTGCGCCTGTTTCACCCGTCATCACATTAAGACCGATATCAAAACTGATATCAGCACTTTCAATAACTGCTATATTTTCGATTTTAAGACTGCTAAGCAAAACAAATCACCTTTATTCAGAAATAAGACCTTTGAATTTTTCTGCAAGTTCTTTTGCATTTTCTTCTGTTCTGCAAAGAACAAAAATTGTGTCATCACCTGCAACAGTGCCTACTATTTCGCCGTAGGACATACTGTCAAGTGCACTACAAGCACCCTGAGCCATACCTGAATGACAGTTAAGGCAGACAATGTTCATAGCGTAGTCAACACCTGTTACTGCAGATGAGAAAAGCATAAGAAGCTTTGAACTCATATCGTTTGATTTTTCTTTGGGAAGACTATATCTGTATCTTCCGTTTTCGTCTGTGATTTTAATAAGACGGAGTTCCTTGATATCCCTTGAAACAGTTGCCTGTGTAACATCAAAATCGTGATTACAAAGATATTCAAGAAGTTCCTCTTGTGTTGAAATGGGTTTTTCAGAAATCAGTTTGAGAATAAGTGCATGTCTTTTTCTTTTCATAATAGTCGCTCCTCAGTTGCTTCTTAATTTTGTGTTGAGAATATCAACAAATGTGTCTGATTTAATGCGTATGAAATCTGCTGTTTTTTCTGATTTTTTAACTATAATTCTGCAATTCTTTGAAACCGGTACGCCTTCTCCGCCATCAAAGAACACAAAAACATTTCCGGGGTCTGTGTCATTTTCAATTTCCATAACACATTCACTTCTGAAAATCATAGGTCTCTGGAAAAGTGAATGAGGACAAACGGGTGTCAATAATATACTTTCAATAAGCGGGTCAATTACAGGACCACCTGCAGAAAGTGAATAAGCGGTTGAACCTGTGGGAGTTGAAAAAATTATTCCGTCAGAGTAATAATCACTCACCGTTGCACCGTCACAAATAACTTTAAGGTTTACCATATTAACGTGCTGTGAACGTCCCACAAAAACATCGTTGACACAGTTGACTGTTGTTTCTGTTTTTCCGTCAACTATAAGAGATGCAGAAAGCATCATTCTTTTGTCAACAGTATATTCGCCTTTTATCAGCCTGTCAAGATATTCAAGCTCCTGACTTTCAAGACCTGCCATAAAAGCTACTCTTCCTGCATTGATTCCGAGAATCGGTTTTGAATACGCAGAGGCTTTTTTTGCACAGCTGATAATTGTACCGTCACCGCCGATTGCAATTACAGCATCAGCAGAAGAATAAAGCTCATCATCTGCAAGATATGTATTACAGATATCAGAAAAAGTTTCTTTAATGTCTTGTGGCATTGCAAAATCTGCTTTTAAATTTTCAAGACCTGCACAGACAGCCCTTGTCACTTCTTCAGCGTGTTGTCTTGATAGATTTGGAACAACTGCAAACACGGTTTTCACCTCATTTGTCAAGATTTCTGTGTGATTCTTCTGCAAGAGTCTGCGGTGAAACATCAGCCATCATCTGCGGAGAATCAGATTTTTTAATCAACATTAAATATTCTATATTACCTTCAGGACCTTTGATTGGTGAGAAGTCAAGTCCCAATACGTCAAATCCGTTTTCAACGGCAAAACTTGTAATTGTTTCGATAACTTCAACGTGAGTTGAAAGTTCACGGACAACACCTTTTTTACCGATTTTTTCTCTACCTGCCTCAAACTGAGGTTTTATAAGGCACACTGCCTTACCGTCACTTTTAAGAAACTCACGGAGTACGGGAAGAATTATTTTCAGTGAAATAAAGGAAACGTCCACACTTGCAAAGTCAATTTCTTCCGAAACAGTTTCTTTATCGAGATATCGGAAATTAGTTCTTTCAAGGTTTACAACTCTTTCGTCTGTCCTGAGTTTCCAGGCAAGCTGACCGTAGCCTACGTCAATTGAATAAACTTTCTTTGCACCTCTCTGTAGCATACAGTCAGTAAACCCGCCTGTTGATGCACCGATGTCCATACAGACGTTTTCGTCAAGCTTAAAGTCAAAACTGTTCAGCGCTTTTTCAAGTTTATATCCGCCACGGCTCACAAATGGCATTTTACTGCCCCTGACTTCAAGGGCATCTTCAGGTTTCAGAAACATACCTGCTTTCAGTGCTTTCTGACCGTTGACATATACCTGTCCCGCCATTATGAGTGCCTTTGCCTTTTCACGGCTTTCAGCGTGTCCCTGCTCAAACACAGCACTATCAAGTCTTAATTTTTCAGCCAATATTTTCACTCACCTTTTCAGCCATTGAATCTGCATCGAGACCGTATTTTCTGATTTGTGATTCAACAGACGCGTGTTTGACAAATCCGTCTTCAACTGCAGTTACAAAATAATTACCTTTATATCCTTTTTCAAGAAGACGTGAACCGAATTTTTCAGAAACTGAACCGTCTTTCACTGATTCTTCAAAGAAGAATATATTTTTAAACTCTGAAATATTTTCAAAGACATTTTCATTTATAGGTTTGATTTTATTGAGTTTTATAATTTTTACATTTATGCCCTTGTTTCTGAGGATTTCTTTTGCACGGCAAGCGTTTGAGAAAAGTCTGCCGTAAGTTACGATTGCAGTTTCCCCCTCATTACCGTAAATGTCGAAATCCTTGTCGGACAGAACAAAATCCTCAGGCAATACGTCTTCGACACCTCTCGGGTATCTGATTGCAACAGGATTGTCTCCTGTATTTACTGCCTTATCGAAAACTTTATTCATTTCTTCAAAGGATGATGGTGAATATACTTCGATATTCGGAACAGTATTGAGGAAAGGAACATCAAAAAGTCCCTGATGTGACTCGCCGTCAACACCCACAAAACCTGCTCTGTCAATAGCAAAAATCATCTTAATGTTCTGCATTGCACAGTCATGGATTATCTGGTCATAGCATCTCTGAAGAAATGTAGAATACACACAGAAAACGGGCAACATTTTATTTTTAGCAAGTCCCGATGCAAAAATCACAGCGTGTTCTTCCGCAATGCCTACATCGAAGAATCTCTCAGAGTGGTCGACACT
>JAZRQI010000118.1:0-3111 GCA_045649705.1 Acutalibacteraceae bacterium | reverse complement strand
CTGTCACTTGAAACATTGATAAGAACAACATTATCAAAAATGAGTTTGAAATAATAACTCAGGAACCCCGCAAGAAAAGCTGCACTTCTTACACCAAGAATATAGATTTTCTTTGCCTGCATAATTGTTTTAACACTGGCATCAAAGTGTTCTTTTGAAACTGCCTGCATAGTGTTGATAAGCAACTGTGAATCGTTTTTCATTGTGTTTTCAACGATATTTTCGCCTTTTGTTCTTGCATCAAAAACATCTATACGCTGAACACCTGTAAGTTTTGAACGAATAAGGTCCTGCAAATCTTTCTGAAATTCAGGGTAACCTTTATAGCCGAGTTCAGTTGCAAAACGAACAACAGTAGATTCGCTTACGTTTACTGTTTCACCCAATTTGGCAGCAGTCATAAATGCCGCAGTTTCATATCTTTCTGCAACAAATTTAGCAATTTTCTTTTGTCCCTTGGAAAAATCATCAAATTTTGAATCTATAACGGATAACAAAGAGACTGTCATTTTTATATAACCCCTGTCTGATTATTCAACAATTGAAATATCAATATTTTCTATTACTACATCTTCAAAAGGTTTGTCAAGCATATCAACTTTTACACCCGCAATTTTATCAACAACATCCATACCCTCAAATACCTGACCGAATACAGAATGTTTGAAGTCAAGCCAAGGAGTACCGCCGTTTTCAGCGTAAGCATTAACAATGTTTTCAGGGAAAGAATCAGGAATGTTTTTCATCTGTGAAAGGAATCGAGAATCGATTTCTTTTGACTGAACAATGAAGAACTGACTGCCGTTTGTATTAGGACCTGCATTAGCCATTGAAAGGGCACCTCTGATGTTGTGAAGTTCAACAGCAAATTCATCTTTGAAACTTCTTCCCCAGATGCTTTCACCGCCTCTGCCAGTACCTGTGGGGTCACCGCCCTGAATCATAAAGTCTTTGATAACTCTGTGGAAAATGATACCGTTATAGTATCCGTTTTTTGCATGAGTTGCAAAATTTTCAACAGTGTTGGGCACTAAATCTGCAAAAAGTCTTACTGAAATATCACCCATATTTGTATGAATTACTGCTATAGTTTCGCCACTCTGGGGCTTGTCCATCTGATTAAACATAATAAACCTCCGGATTATAAAAATATTCAATATAGTATAACACATATAAAAAATAATTTCAACAATAAAATAAGGCGGAATATTCCGCCCTGAAAGAATTAATTGTAGTTTACATCTAAGTATTCTGCTACCGATTTTGCTATTGTATCACCTATTTCATCAATATTTTCCTTTATCCATAATTCATCGCTGGGATTATCGTGATATGCTACTTCAACAAGTACTGCAGGCGCTTTTGTGAATTGCAATTCACCAAGTTCTGTTGTGCTTTTTGAATTAACAAGTCGTGGATTCGGATAAATATCTTTTATATTATCAGTAAGTATATCAGCAATCTCTTTTGCTCTTGCACTTCCCGGATAATAATAAATATCTGTTCCTTGCAGGCGACCCGCAAGTTCTACAGGTGATGCATTTGAATGCAGAGCAAGATGCAAATCAAAATCACCAAGATTAGACTCCTCAATAGCTGTTGCGAGAGGTGCATTGGGGTCGTTTCTTACTACGGCTATCCCATTTCTTTCAAGGTCTCTCTGTACAACATCTGCAAGTAAATTCATATACTGTTCTTCATTACCGCCTGAAAAATACTGATTAAACTCCTGGGTTGAGGGACTCAAATAAATTGTTGCCATAAAATCACTCCTGAAAATAATTTATGTAAGATTAAACTTTTCTTTCAGATAGTCAATTGCTTTCTTTTCAAGCCGTGATACATACGAACGTGAAATTTTCAGTTTTTTTGCTATTTCGCGTTGAGTAAGCGGTTTTTCACCATCCAGACCGTACCTCATAACAAGAATATCATATTCCCTGCCTTTATCCATCTCAGCAAGAAATTTATAAAGTTTTTCACATTTTATTTTCAAATCAATATCATCAAGGAGATTTTCGTCACTGCATATTACATCCATTAGTGTCAGTGCATCACCATCACTGTCAGATTCAATGGGCTCTGACATAAAAACTTCCTGCGAAGTCTTCTTAGTTGACCTGAAATACATAAGAATTTCGTTTTCAATACAACGTGCAGCATAAGTTGCGAGTCTTGCACCTTTTTCACAATTAAATGAGTTTATGCCTTTAATAAGACCTATTGTACCGATTGAAATCAAATCTTCCTGGTCACAATAATTGGAATAGTATTTTTTGATTATATGCGCTACCAATCTCAGGTTATGTTCAATCAATTTTTGCCTTGATTTTTCATCGCCGTTCTTCATTCTTTGTAAGCATTCACGCTCTTCTGCTGATGTCAATGGTGGCGGAAAAGAACTCGTAACATTCAAGTGCAACGTAACAAACAACAAATTACTCAAAAAAGTATTCAGAAATTCCGTAAACATAATACCCCTCATTTCCTGCTTTGAGATTATTATATTCACCGTTGTTTTGTCCGTTGCAAGTCCAAAAAAATAACCTCCCGTTTCCGGGAGGTTAAATAAATTTCAGTTATCTTCAAGTCCGTCTGACAAATTAGCAAGACGCTGTGAAATTTCAGAAATTGACATTTCAATCTGGTCTGTAAGACTTTTGAAATCGCCAGAAACTGTATCAAGACAATCTTTTGCTTTGCTGATTTTCTTTTTTGTAGAAAGATTTATTGATGCAGTAACTTTACGTGCATTTTTAATGCAGGACTCTGAATAACGGAGAGAATCCATCATAAGTTTGTTAGCTTTCTCTTCTGCACCTTCAATCTCATTGACTTTTGATGCTTTTTCATTGAGTTCAGCAATTTTAGCATTCAACTCATCAATAACTTTCTTTGAATCTTCAATAAGTTCAGCAAATTTTTTGTTCTCTTCTGCAAGTTTTTGATTTTCAATAATCAATTCTTCTATTTCACTTTTACTTTTCTGAACTTCTGACTGCATTCTTTTCAATGCAGAAACATTTGAGGCATTTATTTCGCAAAGTGAAGCAATGTATTCCATTACCTCTTTTTTATTAAAACCACGTGTTGAGGTTTTAAAAATCACGT
>JAZRQI010000117.1:0-3592 GCA_045649705.1 Acutalibacteraceae bacterium | reverse complement strand
AATGTAGTCGGCAATTTTTTTGCTGAAATTTTATTTCATAAAGAAAAGTGATGATGCAATCAGAATCTGTGCACCGTAATAGGTGATGTGGTTAAGTACAACTCTCAGTCTTGTGCATTTGCCTTTAACAAAGAAAATCTGACTGAGAATAAGGTCGGAAGCGAAGAATGAAAGACCGCCTGCAAAGAACAAAATCTGTGACAGCTCCATTCCGTAGTTCTGCATAGTCATAAAACCAACAGAAAATGTCATTGATGCAAGTGAACCGTAAGCATTTGCAATGACCTTGAATTTGCCCATTTCCATTCTGAAAACCTTTGTAAGTCCCATAGAAGCAATGAGAACAACCACAGGAGCTGTAAAGCAAATCAGGGCATTCACAAGTGACATCGGATAATGGATGAAAACAGCAGCTACAAGTATAACATGCTGTATCATAAAGGTAACAAAACCAAGGTTGAAAAATGTATCGTTGCCCTCTTTCTGGAGCCATTTCAGTTCAATGAAAACATCTCCGAGAACACCCAGAACTCCACCCATAATAACCATCAGAGCAAAGGTAAGGTTAACATTAGGGTTGCTGATTATTGCAGCAATACCTGTAGCTACAAAAAGTGAACTTGCTGCCACCTTGATTGCAAGGTCAGAGTAATTCACCTTTGTTGTTCGTCTGATTGTGAAAAACACAGTCACCGCGATGCATAAAGCAAAAACTATCCAAAAAATCATAACTATCTCTCCTTATTATAAAATATATATTACAGCCAACCTAAATATTCTCCCAGATAGCCTGCGCCTATTCCTACTGCTGCAGAAATGACAATGATTAAAATGGGGTTCATTTTTTTCTTCAAGGCGAGGAAAAGCATTACTGCAAACAACAGTGCCGAGAAGATAAATGTATAACTTGCCACTACTGAAAGTGCCACAACGTCAGGGAAGAAAACAGTTTTACCGATTGAGAGTACCGCCGCACAGATAAGACCGATTGCCGCAGGTTTGAGTCCGCCGAGACAACCTGCCACAATTTTGTTTTCCTTGAATTTCTGATAAAACTTTGCAACGAAAAGTATAACGATAAACGAGGGCATTACAACACCTAAGGTTGCACAGATTGCGCCTAAAATTCCTCCGCCTATACCGAGGAACTCTTTGCCCATCTGAGTTCCCACAAAAGTCGCCATATTTATTGCAAAAGGACCGGGTGTTGATTCGCTGACAGCAATAAAGTCAATCAGTTCTTCCATTGTCAGCCATCCGTTATTAAGTGCCTCCGACTGAATCAAGGGCAACATTGCGTAACCGCCACCGAAAGTAAAAGCACCTATTTTGAAGAACGTAAGAAAAAGTTCAAGAAAAATCATTTTTCATCCCCCTTTCTTTTATTCACAAAAAGGGAATAAACAAGTCCTGTTACTGCACTGCCGATAATAACTGCAAAAACATTGATATCGAAAACTGCCGTAAGAATAAATGCCAGAGCAACAATAGTATATGCAACTATGTTCTTCGGACAGGCTTTCATCATATTTTTTGCTGCTTTCACAATAAGCGCAAGAACACCTGCACGAATGCCGAGGAAAGCATATTTCACAACTTTAAAAGCCAGAAACTGTTTGAAGAAATATGAAACAATTGAAATTACTATCAGCGACGGTAAAACTACACCAAGCGTTGCCATAACGGAACCGAAAACACCTGCTACCTGATAACCTACAAACGTTGCAGAGTTAATAGCAATAGGTCCCGGAGTTGATTCCGAGATTGCAAGAATATCCAGAATATCCTCATTTTTTATCCAGCCTCTTTTTTCAGCCACTTCCGACTGAATGATAGGCACCATTGCATATCCACCACCAAAGGTGAATGCGCCGATTTTAAAAAACACTAAAAACAATTTCAGTGCCTTTCTGAAATTTTCTTTCATCAGAAATAACCTCTTTCCGAAACATTTCCTGCTGCATCCACTGCCTCAACAGAGTATGTTCCCTCTTTTTCTGTTACATATTCCAAAGTACTTCCCGCTTCAACATAAGCCACTGCCTTTTTGTTTCTGTAAATGATATAATGCGAAACACCTATATTATCTTCTGATTCTTCCCAACTCAATACACCATCGTTGTTTATAAGATTCTGTGGGGTTGCAGGTTTCTCATTTTCCACAACAAAACCGTTATCAACATAATCAAGATATGTTTTTTCAAATGCAGGATTAACATATGAGGGACTGTGATAGTGGTTATATGAGAAAGTGATAATATTTTCGCAGTATCTTGATGCCACATCAAGCTGACGGGCAAAGCGGTCTATTGTACAAGGCACAGAATTAACATTAAGAGTTGCAGGAGGAACGAAAATTCCGCTGATTACACTCTTTGCCCTGGCTGATTTAAAGTTTTCACAGTTTGCCCAGAGTTTTACATCCTTATCGCTTGTATCAACTGCAGCACGGTACATCTTCCATATCTTTTCCAAATCATTTTCCTGTATCCACTGTGCCCCCACTGCATCCTGTGGTGCAATTATATCACCATCACGGAAATTGACACCGTTTACCAAACTTGCCCACATGGGTTCAGCAGCAAGAACCATAGGAACAGAAATATACTCTGTATAATAAGGGCTGAGCATCAACGGTTTATCCTCAGGAATCTTTTCAATCAGAATATTAAGTCCGTCAATAATGTTTCCGAGAGCCAGTTTCATATTCGGCATATTATTGATTTCAGGAGTAAAATAAAATCCGTAAAAACCATCATATTTTGCTGAAATTTCCTCTGCCATATCAGCCATAACCGAGCAGACATCTTTATATGTTCCTGTAAGCGCAGACTGCACCCACCAATCATCAAACATTGCAAGTCCAACAAAAACTTTTATGTTACTGTCTTTACAAGCGTTGATTGCAGAGGCTATAACATCAGAATGACTTTGTGTTGAATTGAAAACTTCAAGTTCTGACGGATAATAAAGTTCCCACGTTCCGTCAGCAGACAAGTTTGCAGTGTCCTGTAAAATCAGGTATTCAATCCCTGCTTTTTCCATATTTACAACTTCTTCTGCCCATCTTTCTGCGTCCCAATAGGAACTCATCCAGGACTGAATGAAAGTGCCGTTATAAACAGGGTCACACTTTCTTTCAGGCACTTCACCAAAAGGCATAAGTGAAATAATAAGTGCAAAAATTGCTGATAAAATTTTAAGCATCCTTATCTCTCCCTTCATTTGTATATTAAACCATATTTTACGAATAAAATCAATAGAAAAGGCAGTCATCAACGATGGCTGCCTTTAGTTTAAGTTATTTATTTACCACTGTGGCAAAAATCTTTGTTTGTACATCCGCCGCAAGAGCCACAAGCACAGGAACTTTTGCCGTTTTTCTTGTTTATTATACCTTTGACGATAATTGCAGTAAATATTGCTCCCACAATAATCGCCACAACAATTGTCTGCCAATTCATAATTTTTCTCCTTATTTTTTAAGAGGTTTTGTTTCGTATTTGTTTTTTCTTACAAGCATATAAACGAGTCCTGCCAGAAGAACAAAAGCTACTGCTGTCCATACAGTAAAGATACCTGTTGTGAAAAG
>JAZRQI010000116.1:0-12841 GCA_045649705.1 Acutalibacteraceae bacterium | reverse complement strand
TATTCAGTGTTGCCGTTGACAGTCTGGAAAGCGGGAACAAAATATGTAGGATTGAATTCGTTTTCACCTATAAATTCTCCGCCAATATCGAGAAAGAACTTTCCGTTATTTGTCATAGCCTTTGCACTTGCAATGACTTTACCGCCGTTATCTGCAAAGTTTTTGATTTTTTTAATTATTCTTTCATCTTCAATTTCAACATCAGGTAAAACGAGCAGTTTATATTCTGAGAAATCCATTGTGCCGTCAACGAAATTATAGAGACGGTTGTTTTCAAGTAGCATTCTGTTTGCACCGATGTCTGCTTTTGCATCACGTCCGCCTGTCAGTGATTCTGCACTGAGAACGGCAATGTCTGCTACGTTTACGGCATTGTCAAGCCAGGGCTCTTTTTCTTCAACGAGTGAATATGCTTTGCCGATAAGACCGTAAGTTGCCATATTCATTTCACCCAGAGGATGCATCTGGTCACCGATTGAGCAACCTGCACCGTTTGCAACTGAAAGTGCAGTTTCGTAAATGAGAGCATTGGGATGCTTGAAACCGCCGAATTCACCCCAGGAATGGTGGAATTTACCTGTCATACCAAGGAAATCAGTATCTTTCAGCGTTCTTACATAAGCCGCAGAAAGAGGGAAGTGGTCATAACCCCAACCGCCTGTAGGAAGACTTTCAAGCTCCTGATGAGTGTTTGCATTCATAATGGCGTAATTACCCTTGGGGATGTGACCGCCGTTGTGGAAGATGGTGGCTGTGTCACTGTATTTTCTTACTGCATTGTTAGTGGCAGTTGTATATTTATCGTATACAATGTTTTCAAACTTTTTACGGTCTTCTTCCGAACCAATGTCAAGTCCTAGATTTTTCATATCTTCTTTACATTTATCGCAGTAACAGAATCGTGGAGCAACAATGTCAAGGAAAATTCCGCAAGGGTTATATTTCACCATTACTTCTTCAATCTGAGAACAAAGAACATCAAGATATTCACCGTTCAGGCAAAGGAGATGGAAATGAGTTTCACTTTCGTATTCATCGCAATCTGCTTTGTCATCAGACCATTTGAATCTCCATTCAGGATGTCTGTCCCAATCTTTTTCGTCATATCCTGCTGAGATGTAAACGGGAGCGTTCACATCAATTTCTTTACAAGCTTCAAGCTGTGCACCAAGTAAATCGAAGTCAAGCAGAGGATGCATTTCATTTGTTTCGGTAGGATGATAACTCCAGCCGTGATGGCATTTTGAAAAAACTGTAATTGAGTTTACGTGACCTGCTTTGAGTGCAGACTGGAACTGTTCTTTTGAAAATTTAGTGCCGACATCAAGAAGTCCTGATGTGTGGAAATCAAGATGTACCTGTCTTTTTCTTATCATAAATTAACCTCCTTAGAGGGTGCCGACAGTCGAACCGTATATGCCTAAAATGTCCGATTTTCCGCACCTTTGTCAATTTTTTGTCTCGTAATACGGCAGTATTACTTCGTCAAAGAAATTCCCAAATGTACGAAAACTTGTACATTTTAGGTTCTTTGAAGTTTAATTTGAGTATATTTTTTCTGTAGCAAGGCAAAAATTCTTGAAAGGCTGTCGCCTTTTAAGTGATTTTTAACGCAGTTACAGGGAAAATAGACCAAATTAAACCATATAGGGTTCAACTGTCGTCACCCTAGAATTTCAGAGCAAAAACGTCAGCACCTGCCACTTTTCTGAGCAGAGTGAAGCCGTATTTTTTATAGAAATTACCGCCCTTTTTGTTTCCTGAGTACATTGTCAGACAAACACCTTTTATACCCTTTTCTTTCAGATGTTCACAAAGAGCATCCACCAGCTTGTGACCCAGGCCCATACGCTGATATTCAGGGAGAATGTCAATGTGCATATGTGCAGGGTACTTCCTTTTATATACTGACTGTAAAAAAGAAGAGAGCTCTGCTGTGATTATAGAAGAAATCTCAGTTTTTCTGAATCTTGTCATATATTCTTTTCTGAAAACCTTTTTGTAGCTGTCATAGTTTTCAGCGCAGAGAATGTAACCCACCGCTCTGTCGTTTTCGTCGACTGCAACAAAGCAGTTATGACCTTCTTTTTCAATGAAATAGTCGCAATAAGTTGTCAGGATAAGATGTTGCTGACTATCATTCAGTGTACAGGGTCCGTTACTGTTAAGGCAGACAAAACGGACATCCTCTTTATATTTTTCTTGGTAACGTTTTATTTCCATTTCTGTTTTTCCTTAAAAGTTATCTGAGTTGGCATAATTATTTTCTACCGTTTCGCCTATGGCACGGAGAAGAGACTCTTCGTGGGAAGAGGGCAGGTCGCAGTTGTAGTTCCATATCATAACTCCACCAAAGCCGTTGTTGATGGCAAAGTCTGTTTTCTGAGAGATAACTTCGGGTGTGTTGAACCAGAAATCCTTGTTCACCTCGTTGCAATGATACCAGCCGTTTTCGTCGAGTTTTTCATAGTAATCGTCGTATGAGTACCAATAAGCGGCCAAATCGTGAGGACGTGCATAGAAAGGCAGACCGATATTTGTCTTTTCAAGAGGCATTCCGTAAAGTCCTGTTTTCTGCGCCCCTTTCACCATATCTTCATACGTTGAATGCATACCGTTTTTGTTAATCATATCGTAAAGCATAAGCTCGAAAGTGTCGATTGCCTCAATTGCTTGTGAGGAAAATTTCATATTCCAGTCGCTTCCGGCAACGCCGAGGGTGTAAGAGCCTAATTTTTTGTCGAGAGAGACGAGGAAATCGTTATAATAATTCCACGCTTTGCGGGTAAGAGGATATTCGTAGTCGAAATGAACACCGTCAAAATCATATTTGTCAAGGAAAGCGACAATGTTATCTTCAAGTACGCCGCTTGTGAATGCCTTGTTATGCTCAATGCTCTGCACTTCCATCTGGTCTTCCCACACATCGGAATCCGTATTACCTTTGGGACCCAGGAGATTAATAGAAATTTTTACATCTCTGTCGCCGATTGCCTTACGGAGATTTGCAAGGGAAGTCTCAAGTGTGTCCTGGTCGCAATGAATATTTCCCTCACTGTCAAATGTGGCACAGCCGAAAAGAATAGCATCGGTCACTATGTCGAAATCTTCAGGATGAAGGTTCTCTTCAAAATAACTCTGAGTAGCTATAACATAAGTTGTAACTCTGAAATCACTGACTTTATTTGCCAAAGGGTTAGGGCTGATGCCCAGAAAGTTAGTTATGATAATTGCAAGAGAAGCAAAAAATGCAATAATTCTTTCAATGAAAATTTCCATAATTATTCTCCTTTTCTGAGGCGGAATTCAGCATTTGCATCTGAAAAGCCTTTGTTGTTACCTATTGTGTTGAGAAGCATTTCTTCAAGATTTATTTTTACACCCAGTTTAGGTTCAACTTTTTTCAGTACAAAAGAGAACCTTTTAAGGAAAGACGAAATGAGTTTATGTTCAGGTGTGCCTTCAACGTATGGCTGGTCACCTTTGAAAATACTGACGCCTATTTCTGATATGAAGTTCGTAAGTTTTTTCTTGCTGAGTTGTTTATCAATTTTAAAGAATAACAAGTGAGCAAGAGTACCTACGGTTGAGGTGTTCAGGAATTTTTTTACCATTTTTTTCAAGAACTTTACAATTCCTTTACCACTGTCAAAACCACGGAAGAGTTTTCCCAGAATTGCCTTTCTGAACTGTCTGTCGAAATATTCCTGTGCAGAAAGACCGTTCATATCCCAACCGAAATCTTCTACGTCGATGGACTGTACTTTCAGAACAGAATCTTCATCTACGGTTATTTTTCTGTATTTAGCGGGACTGCCGGTAAGACAGGAGGTGCACACGTCAATAAGACGGTTACCTTTTTCACTGTAAAATTCATTTATGCTCTGGATGTGCATATGACCTGTCAGGATAAGTTCAACGCCGTTGTCAGCAAGGAAAGCTGCGATTTTCCTCCACTCCTTGATTTTTGTGTCACCGACTAAATCAAAAACGGGGACGGAGGGGATAATTGGGTAGTGGCAGATTGCAAAAACATAGCAGTTGTCTTCTTTTGCTTTGTCAAGTTGCTCTTTTGCCCAGGATAAATGTCTTTCATCCATAGCACCTTTAGGTTGGTTCTGACTGTCACAGCATATACTGAGTATCCGTACACCATCGCAAATTTCAGCAACATAGGAATGAGTAGGCTCATCAAATGCAATAGCATCACCGTAACCGAAATCCTTATACATTTCGTGAAGCGTGTTGAATGATGCACCTTCAACTGATATTCTCTCATCATTCTTAAATGCGAAAGAATCGTCGCCGTAGTCGTGACCTGCGGTGATAACAAAAATCTTTTTGCCTCTTTCTTTAAGTCTGTAAAGCACTTTTACAAAGCTTTTGTGACTTTCAAGTTCACCGTTTTTTGTAAGGTCACCCGGGATGATGACTATATCTGTTTCTTTGTCTTCCGCAATGCGGTCGAAGGTACTTTTTATAATGGCACTGCTTTCTTTCATAAAGTATTGTTCGCGGTTCATATAGTCATGGAAAGCCTTGCCCTCTGCACCTAATTCATTTTCAAAGTAGTGGGTATCTGTTACCAGATAAAAACTGAAAGGTTTCATATTTTTGTGTCCTTAATTACGTATTTTTTTATATTAAGCACATTCTAACATATTACAAAGTCATTTTACAATAGGAAATGTAATTATAATGTCAAAAGATACAAAAATTTTCTTCAAAACGATATTGTATTGTGCAAGATATTGTATTATAATTAGCTTATGGAATTTATTCCTGTACAGGAGGTGTTCAGATGGGAAGAAAATATTCTCATATAATTGTAGTCGGAATTGATGGTGCGGGTTCTTTCGTCAAGGATGCAGATACGCCCGATTTTGACCGTATATTTGCAAAAGGTGCTGTGACGTACGACGCTTTGTCTTCAAACCCGTCAATCAGTGCCGAATGCTGGGGGTCGATGCTCCTTGGTGTAGGTCCTGAAATACATAAACTAACAAACGGCATCGTGAGTTCAACACCGTATCCTGTTGATTCACCATTTCCGTCACTTTTCAGAAGAATAAAGGAAGCTTATCCTGAGGCAGAACTTGGTTCGTTCTGTGATTGGAACCCGATTACCTACGGGATTGTTGAAAACAATCTTGGCGTTGCTCATGACACTGCAAAGGACGATGAGCTGACACCTATTGTCTGCGACTATATCCGGCAGAAGAAACCTGATTTTCTTTTTATACATTTTGACAGTATTGACGGAGCAGGTCATAAATACGGATACGGCACAGAACCATTTATGAAGCGTATCAGCGAGGTTGACAAACTGATAAATGACGTTTACTCAGCAGTTGAAGAAGCGGGTATGATTGAAGATACACTTTTTATTGTTGTTGCTGACCACGGAGGAACAAATCCCGGCAACGGTGAGGGAGGAAGTCACGGCGGCTGGACAGACGGTGAAAAATATGTAACCTTTGCTGCAACAGGTAAAGGCGTCAACAATACAGTTATAAAAGAAATGAATATACGAGACCTGTCAGCAATAGTCCTATACGGTTTCGGTATCAAAGCACCTGAGTTTGATGAACAGGGCTGGACTTCACAGATTCCGCAGGGATTGTTTGCTGATGAAGAAATTCCTGCTTACCGTGACATTTCTCATCTGACCGGTGCAGCACCGAGAATATCAAAAATACACCATACATCCGAATTGATTTAAGGAGTTGATTGAATTGAAAACATGGCAAAAAGCAACGTTCATAATTGTTCTTGTTGTATTCATTGCAGCCTCTGTGACCATTTCATTTATTTCATTGGCAAGAGCTCCCTTTGAATACGAATATCAGACAGAATTGGGTAAAAATGCAAACGAAGAAGGTTGGGTTCTTTTCGGATTCAACGGCAATATGCAGACAAAGGATGTTTATATTGACTTTGTCCGCGACGAAGACGGAAACAATCCTGACGAAACAAAACCCGTTTCTGCAGTGGGTAAATTTACAATGAATACTGATGAATATGTAGAAACTATTTATATTGGCAAGGATGTAAAATACATAGATGAAACATCATTCTTCTATTGCAAAATGTTAAAGTCAATTGAAGTTGATAAAGATAACCCTTATTACACTTCTGTTGACGGTGTTCTTTACACCAAGGATATGAAAAAGCTTGTTTCTTATCCTTATAACAAAGGCGATGCACATAACGAAGAGCTTGAAGCTCCTCCCGAAGAGGTGCAGTCTTACACAATTCCTGAAGGTGTTGAAAGAATCGCATCCTGCGCTTTCTATAAAAACAACATCCTCACAGAAGTAAATCTTCCGTCAACTCTTAAGGAAATCGGCGATATGGCATTCTTCAAGTGCGAAAAAGTTGCCCTTGTCACACTTCCTGACGGCCTTGAAAAAATCGGTGCTGATGCATTCAGCTATTGTCACGGTATGAAACCGCTGTTGTACATTCCCGATACAGTAAAAGAAATCGGCAACTATGCTTTTTATTCCTGTGCAAACCTGAAAGAATTTTATATGGGTGCAGAAAATGAAGAAGCAATAATTCAGGGCGAAAGCTGGCTTCCCAAGAATATTGAAAAAACTGTTATAAATATTGCCCCTGAAGCACAGTACGGAAAAACACGTGACGAGGCAATTAAAAGAATTGAAATAATTTCATCAGAAGAAGGAGGGGAAAACTAATGGCTGAATCTTCATCAAAAGGTAAGACAAATATCTTCAGAACAATGAAAAATGAGTGGCATACCCCTGCTGAGGGTAAATATGTTCCATATAAAGAATACTTCTCGATTTTTGCTGCAGTAGGCGGAGACTACACTCTCAAATATCTTCAGAGCTTCCTTTCTTTCGGAACAGGTTGCTATCTTGTAGCATATTACTACAATATTCCTCTTCTTACTTTCAGTGCAATCAGTGTTTTCTTTGTTGCAGCAACATATTTCTGGAATCTTCTGAATATGGGTGTTGATGCCAACCTTGGCTTCCTGCCAAAGAAAATTGAGCGGAAATATAATGCAGTATATCTTGGTCTTGCTGCATTGGGACTTCTGATGCTGATTTTCGACTTTTCACCGATTCTTCCGGAGAATATTGCAAACCTTATCAATACCCGATTGAAGGGTATTGACAGCTTCAGTATTTTTAAAATATTCGGTGCACATTTACTCTGTAACGGCTGGAGTGGTTTCAGAAATATTATCATAAGAAAGAAGCTTCTCAAAAAACTCGGAAGATATAAAATTTTCTCTTACGCAAATGTTGTTCAGTGTCTTATAGTTGTTATTCTCATTTGTGAGCTTCCTCTTTATGAGCTGCCTCTTACGGAAAGAGTTTGGAAACTTTATCTTCTTTTCCAGCTTTATGCAATCTTTAATTTTGTCGGTTTTTCACATTCAGTTGCCGACAACATCAGTCCCAATCCTCAGGAAA
Source organism: Acutalibacteraceae bacterium (assembly GCA_045649705.1). Taxonomy (GTDB): domain Bacteria; phylum Bacillota; class Clostridia; order Oscillospirales; family Acutalibacteraceae; genus SIG575. Next base: position 5,393 of record JAZRQI010000116.1, on the reverse strand, counting down.
GGCTTTTTGTCCGTTCATTCCCTGTAAAAATCAGCCATTTTGTTCAGAATATTGTCAACGTTCTTCTTCCCACAATCGCAGGAGCGATGTTCATTGATGGTATAAAGGACATCGGAATGTTCAGATATCTTCTCCCTGTATTTTTCATTATCTCTACAGTTGTTATGTTCATAGGACTTGGCAAGATTCAGGAAAGAATCCCCACTCCGCCTATTGAAAAGAAAGAATATCTCTCATTCTGGCATTGCGTTTCAGGTATTTTCAAAAACAAATATCTGTGGATTTCCAATATTGCAGGTCTCCTTGACTCATTGGGCAACGGTATGCTCAATATGAAAACTATTCTTCTGATTTACACCTGGCGTGAAACAGGTCTTTTCTTCTCACTTGCAGAAATTCTTATCAAAATGGCAGGTAATCCGGGTCAGTTCCTTGCACCCTGGATAAGAAAACGTTTCCAGTATAAAACGATGATTGTTTTCAAATATATTGTTCTTGCAATAAGAAATACAGTTTATATTCTTGCTATTCTCTTCCTGGGCAAAACACCCTTTATCTGCGGACTTGCGATGTTCATTGTGCTGTTCTGCGGTGATGCACTTGAAGCAGGTGTAAAAATAGTAGAGTCTGACACAAATATTCGTGTAACTGACTATCAGATGTATATTTCAGGGGAAAGACTTGAAGCATATCAGGGTATCATCGGTTGGTTTACAACACCTATAACAACCCTTGTGTCACTCATTATTCCTCTTATGTTCTACCGTGCAGGCTTTACATCTGACTGGGATGTGCTTTATATGAGTGATATAAGAATACAGTGTCTTGTAATAGGTCTCGGCTTTGACCTTGTGGGCTACATACTGATGACGCTTCCGTATCTGTTTATGTGGGATTATACCGACGAAAAACACGCCCATGTTATGGAAACTCTCAAGCAAAGAGCAGAGGCAGGTAAAGAAGCTGCAGCAGAAAATAATGTTCAGGTTTCTGTTGGTGAAGAATTATAAGAAGAGGTGTTACAAATGAAATTTGTCAATGTAATGCAGAATAAAGATGTGTATGCTGACGGTATTCACGATGATACCAAGGCTTTGCAGAAATGTATTGACGAGGTAAAAGACGGCGGTACTGTATATTTTCCTGACGGTACATATCTTGTTTCAGCAGCACTTATCTTCTATTCAAACCAGCATCTGAAGTTTTCTGACAAAGCAACGGTTCTCAGAAGTGACAAGAGTGAACCCCTTACAAGATATCTGCTTGCATCTTATTCTGAACCTGAATGGGCAGAATATGAGGGCACACACGATGTTGTGATTTCAGGCGGTATTTTTGACGGGAACGAAAACCTTACCGAACGTGCAACTCTTGTAAATACCGTTCATTGCAGTAACATCACAATTGAAAACAGCCGTTTTGTTCACTGTGCCCATTGGCATTGCATAGAAATCAATGCAACAGAAAACTCAGTTGTTCAGAACTGCGTTTTTGACGGCCCTTCATACACGGTGGTCAATGAGGGACTTTTCAATGAACAGCTTCAGCTTGATTTATCCCGTGACGGCTCTTACGGACCTGTTTACAACTGTGACGGAAAGCTTATTGATTTTAAAAAAGACGAAACTGTGTGCCGCAATATTGTAATCAGAAATAACATTTTTAAATGTGACGGTTTCCCGGGAGTAGGTCACCACGGAGACTGCGACCATCATAATATTCTGATTGAGAATAACATTTTTGACGGCCCCTCAGGCAGAGACGGAAAAAGCAGAGGATATGTTTTCTTCAGACCTATGGTTTATGATATAAAGGTCAGAAACAACGTGTTTGTTGCACCTGAAGAAACAGATTCTCCCTCTTATGGTGTAATTTCAGAAAATCCCGATAAGTCTGTATTGACTATGGAAGACAATCTTTTTATCGGAAAAGTAGATAAAGAAGTTATTCAGGGGTGATTTTATGAATAAAAGATTTAACTACGATTATTCAAAAATACTTTGGATGAAAATGTTCCTGGCAAAGCCTGATTTTGAGAACAACACATCTCAGGTTTTCATTACCTTTGAACAGGCAATGGAAATCATAAAAATGATTGACAACATCACACAGGGTATAGAGAAAATCATTTATCTTGTAGGTTGGCAGGGCTTAGGTCACGACGATACATATCCTGAAATGGATGTTATAAATCCTTATCTCAAAAGAGATTGTGATGCTACTGCAAAGGAAAGTCTTCTCTGGCTTGTTGAAAATTCAAAAAAGTATAACACAGTAATCAGTTATCACGGCAACGTGGCTGATGCATATAAAGCAAGCCCTACTCACGAAGAGTTTGTAAAAGAGGGTGCAGTTCTCAGAAACGAAGACGGCACCCCTGCCGTTATCGAAGTTTTCAATGGCAGAGATGCTTTCAAAACATCATATAAGCAGTATTGGGAAAGCGGACTGTTCAAGAAGATTTTTGATGATTTCTGTGAAGCTGTACCCGTAAAAGAGTCAGGTACAGTACATCTTGACAACTTCTGTATTGCAGAAAATTTCTGTCCCAGAGCAGATATGGAAGAACAGAACGAGGCAAGAAACAAGATGCTTGACTATGTTCAGAGTCTGGGTATTGATGTTACAAGCGAATACACTTACCGAGAACATCCTCTTCGTGCAGATGCAACTTACCATCCCGTTACGAAATATTACAAAAAATTTGTAGACGATATTGAGCCTAAGAAATGGGAGGATGCACCTATGCATACTCTCGGCAGAATCCCTGCTGTATGGTGGATGTCAAATATGACAATTGATGATTGCATCAATGTTCAGCCTGAACAATTCAGTGGATATCTCAATGATAAAATTCTTAAAACAGTTTTCTACGGTACAATGCACGGAGAAGACATCTGGATGAATAACGGTATTGAAAAAGATGTGTGGGTACCTTTGTTTATCAAGGAATTCTGCACTCATCATATTCCTTACATTTATCTTAACCGCTATAAGAGACTTAGTTATAAAGAAGACGAAGACAACTATATTGTCAGCTTTTCAGACGGTGTTGAAAGTCGCGGTAAAACAAAAACTATCACGAAAAACGGAATTGTTCTTAAAGCGGGGGAAGATGTTATTCTGCCTCTGACAGAAGATAATAAAACATTTATCGCTTACTCGGAAAATGGAAAAAGCGGTGAATGGAATATGCCTGATGCTGATTTTACAAAAGCAAAGGTATATAATATTACGGCTGACGGTAATGAATTTATTGAAGACATAATTGTTGAAGATAAAAAAATAACCTTCTCTGTCAAAGCGGGTCAGGCAGTTGTGATTAAAGGTGAATAAAGAATGTCACTTATAAGAACGAAAATGAATGTGGGTGCAGAAGAGCCTTTTTGTGTTGTGCATATTTCTGACACTCATCTGACTTATGCGGATATGCGTGACGGAGAGAGAAAAGTTCTGTTGTCTGAACACAGGAGAAAATGTTTCCCCGATGCAGAGGAGACACTCCTTTTTGCAAGTAATACAGCAAAGGAAATGGGAATACCCATTGTTCACACAGGTGACCTGATAGACTTTGTTTCGCTTATGAATCTTGAAAAAGTGAAATCTTTTTCGGAAGAAAACGACTTGTTTATGGCGGCAGGCAATCACGAGTTTTCTCTCTATGTTGGTGAAGCGAAAGAAGATGCAGATTATCGCAATCAGAGTATTGATGCGGTTCAAAGTTCTTTTAAAAATAATATCCGTATGTCCTCACGGATAATCGGCGGAGTGAATTTTGTGGCGCTTGACAACGGTTACTATCTGTTTGAAAAAGAACAGTTCGATTTTCTGAAAAAGGAAGTTGAGAAAGGTCTGCCGATTGTGTTGCTTCTTCACAGCCCTCTTTACGAGAGAAATCTTTATGACAGAATGATGAGTGAATCAGATTGCGCATATCTTGTGGGAGTGCCTGAAGATCTGATGGAGTGTTATCCTGAAGACAGACTTGAACAGCAAAAATCAGATGAAATAACTGATAAGGTTATTGAATACATTGGCGGAGAAAAGCTATTCAGAGGAATAGTTGCAGGTCATCTTCATATAAATTATGAGGGAACATTTGCAGAAAGAATTCCGCAACTTACAACCTCCTGCACAGAAGTGAGGATAATAGAATTTATCTGAAAAATTAAACAGCGGACTGCAACAACAGTCCGCTGTTTTTATAATAAGTTTATTAAATCATCTGTACTGAAACTATTGTACATCATTTCATCAAGCAGATCCATATTCAAGTCTGAATATTCAACTTCCTTTGAATAACTGTACATGATTTTTACTCTTTTTTCAAAATCAAGTTCTTTGAAATAAGCATAAATTCTGCTTATAACCGTACAGGCAAAAATGCCGTATTTAACCTTGGTCAACACGTCATAATCATATACGGCTTTCAGAAGATATCTGAAAATATAATATGTCATCAACTTTTCAAAATCACTTTTATAATTACTGAAAATGTTTTCGGTGATTTTTTCATTTTTAAGGTTTTTCAGAAAGTTTTTTCTTTCGTTATTTATGTATTCCATATTTTCAAGGATAGTAAGGCAGTCACTGAAAGTTCTGTTACGGCTTTCGTTATAAATGTCACCGTCAAGGTTTTTCTGGTAATCTTTTGCAAGATTCAGGATGTTTTCTGCTTTGTTTCTGAAAGTGAGTTTTTCATCCTGCAGAACAAGAAGAATATCATTTCTCAGAGAAAGAAGTTCGTTCAGAAAGTCTTCGTCAATGTCTTCTGATTCATCTGCAACTTCTTCATAAAGTTTCAGAGAAAAAGGTTTATCTTCGGATAGAATTATCCTCGCTGCTTCAGGACAACCGAATCCGAGACCCATTTCGCGTATTTCACCGAAATCATCAAAAAATCTGGGAAAGAGCGTACATGTTTTGCTGAGAAAATCTTCTCCGGCATCAAGGTGAATCTCACAAAGATTGCAGTTGTTCAGGAAGGGACATCTGTCACCGTCACAGAGAGTGAATATGTTGCAACCTGTTTCGTCACGAGTAAGATGTTTTTTTATTTTGTTGCTGATTTCACCGTTTAAGGAGGAATATTTTTCAGCCGTTTCATCGTCAATGTCAACTTCCCAACCGATGCAACAGGTGTCGGGACATCTGTCTGCTATGCACTTGAATTTATCAAAATATGTGGGTACAAAAACTTTGATTTTAACCACCGCCTGACCTTGTTTTATTTATATTCATAAACCCTTACATAATCTACGATGAATTCTGCTGTGTCACCGGGTTCCATACTCATTTTACCTGTTCCGTGTCGGTCTGCGTGTGCTACGCCGTTCTGACCTGCCACTTCACATGAAAGAATAAGACGTTCAGGATTCTGACTTACGCCGCCT
>JAZRQI010000115.1:0-8514 GCA_045649705.1 Acutalibacteraceae bacterium | reverse complement strand
TGCTGGGCACCGAGAACATTACCTGCACCTCTCAGTTCAAGGTCACGCATTGCGATTTTGAAGCCTGAGCCGAACTCCGTAAACTCTCTTATTGCAGAAAGTCTTCTGTCTGCGATTTCTGAAAGCTGTTTGCCCCTTGTGAATGTGAAATATGCACTTGCTCTTCTTGAACTTCTGCCCACACGTCCTCTTATCTGATGCAATTGGGCAAGTCCCATTCTGTCTGCATCTTCAATAATCAGAGTGTTTGCATTGGGAACATCAACGCCTGTTTCAATAATTGTAGTACATACAAGAATATCGGTTTCACCCTCAATCAGGCTTTTCCACACATCAGACAGTTCTTCCTCACTCATCTTACCGTGACCTACTGCCACACGTGCATCAGGAAGAAGTTCTTTTATTTCATTGGCTTTCCTGTCAATTGACTCAACCTTATTATAAAGGTAATAAACCTGTCCGCCTCGTCTGAGTTCCTTTTCCATTGCCTGAACAAGGACTTCCATATTGTGTTCAATAACATAAGTCTGCACGGGATGTCTGTCAAGAGGTGCTTCCTCAATGATACTCATATCCCTGATACCTGTCATCGCCATATTGAGAGTTCGGGGAATGGGTGTTGCAGAAAGGGTCAGCACGTCAACATTGGGAAAACGTTCTTTCAGTTTTTCTTTCTGCCCTACGCCGAAACGCTGTTCCTCGTCAACAATAACAAGGCCTAAATCCTTGAATTCGAGTTTCTTTGAAAGAAGTTTATGTGTTCCCACAACGATATCAATACTGCCTCGTTTCAGGTTTTTCACAATTTCCGACTGCTGTTTTGCAGTACAGAAACGTGAAAGCATTGCACTTTCAATCGGAAAACCTTCAAACCTTTTCTGAATCGTCTGATAGTGCTGAAGTGCAAGAATTGTAGTAGGCACAAGAATAGCACACTGTTTACCGTCAGCTACACACTTGAAAACACCTCTGAGTGCAACTTCAGTTTTACCAAACCCTACGTCACCGCAGAGAAGTCTGTCCATAGGATAAGGCTTTTCCATATCATTTTTGATTTCATCTATACATCTTAACTGGTCGTCTGTTTCATCAAACTCAAATCTTCTCTCAAAGTCGCTCTGCATATCAATATCGGGAGAAAATGCAAAGCCCTGAATGTTAAGACGCTTTGAGTAAAGCTGAATCAGGTCGTCAGCCATATCCTTCACGGCTGATTTAACTCTGTTCTTTGTTTTCTGCCATTTGTCACTGCCAAGCTTGTTAAGCTTGACGGAGTTGGTTTCACTTCTCGGACCTATATATTTTGCAACGTGGTCAAGCTGTGTTACAGGCATATAAAGAATGTCACCCTTATCATAACGGATTTTTATATAGTCCTTTGTAGCACCGCTGGCTTCCAGCTGAGTTATTCCCTCAAAGATACCGATACCGTGCATTGGGTGAACAATGTAGTCACCCTTGTGCATTTCTTCAAGGCTGTGGAAAGCATTTGATGCTTTGTAATTCTTATGCTTTGTGACCTTCTTCGGTGCAGTTCTTCTGCCGTATGACATCAGCCTGAATTTCTGATGAGGATATTCCATGCCTGCACTGAGTGAGCCTTCAATTATATTGACGTAACCTGTCTGGAATTTCTCAGGCATTTTACTGAAAAACACTGCTTTGAAGCCATCTTTTTCAAGGTCATCTGAAAGTGCACGAGCAGCCTTTTCAGTACCTGCCATAACAACGCAGGTTTTGTCTTTTTTATTTTTGAAAGTGAGAATGTCATCTGTCAGCACACCCACAGAGCCGTTCCAGAGATTAAGTTGAAGTGCTGTGAAATTTATAAGTTCCTTAACGGGAGTGTCAAAACTGCCTCGTGGTAAATTGTCTAGATAAACTGTTTTGTTTTTGCCGAATACACCCAGAATTTCAGACCAAGTAAGTGAAAACTTATCAAGACCTTTGCAGAGTGTACCCTCTTCAAAACAGGCTGAAATTTCTTCGTTCAGAAGTTTGAGAGTTGCTTCTCCTCTCTCCTTTACGCCTGCACTTTCGCAGACACATAGAACTGTATCTTTTGAGCAGTAGTCCATAACTGTTGCAAGGTATGAATATGCAAGGGGCAGATATCTGTCAAGAGATGAAACTCTGACTTCATTTGAAAGCTTTTCAATGTCGGCATTAAGAGATGCCTTGGCTTTGACTGAGCCTTTACCTTTTACCGTCTGAACAAAATCTGAAAGTTTATTTTTTAAGTCACCGAAGCTGTCGAAAATTATTTCAGTAGCAGGAGTAATTTCAATTTCATCAAGAGTGTCTGTTCTTCGCTGACTCTCTGTTTCGAAACCTGCAATAGAGTCGATTGTATCACCCCAGAACTCAATTCGAACAGGGTTTTCTGTATGGGGCGGAAACACGTCAAGAATACCGCCTCTGACTGCAAACTGACCTGAGCCGTCAACCTGAGGACTTCTCACATATCCCGCTTTAATAAGGGTTTTTACCGCATCATCAAGGGAATAATCTTCTCCGCTGACAAGAGTTACTGTTCTTTCCGCCAACTCCTCATGAGGCATTGTATATTGAAGAAAAGCCTCAATACTGCAGGTGACAACGTCAAATTCACCCTTGATAATTTTTGAAAGTGTGCCCAATCGCACGTGCTCATATTCTCTTGACTGACCCTCAGAAACACTGAAAGAAAAATCCCTTGCAGGGTAAACGTAAGCACGGCTACCCATTGCAGAAAGGTCTTCTGCAAGTCTTCTTGCCGTTGCTTCATCGGGAGTAACCGCAAGACATTTTCTGCCCTCTTCAGAAACCGTATGGATAAGATGAGCCTTGTTAATCGGCGACAGACCTAAAACACCCATAGGCACTCTGTTTTTAGAGAGTGCCTCAGCGAATTTTATATATTCATCGTTTTGAAGTAATATTTCAGAAAAGCAGGACATCTTTTACCTCCAACGCGGGAAATCCGCAATATCCCTCATAGGGGGTATTGCGGTCTGAATTGAGTTTATTTTATCATTTTAAGTTTGTTAAGTCAAGAAATTTTCAACGAAAAATCCCCTCCGTCATTTTCTTGAGAAAATGCCACCTCCCCTTACATTTTCAAGGGGAGGCCGTAACTCAACTTCACTTTAAAATGCACAGCATTTTAAACATTTACGCCTTTTTCCCTCAGGTCAGCTTTCAGAATTTCAAGGTCTCCGTGATAATAGCAGTGACCATCCATTCCCGCTTTTCTTGCACCGTCAATGTTTTTCTGAACATCATCAATGAAGAAGCATTCCTCGGGTTTCAGCGAGAATTTTTCAAAAAGTATATTGTAAATTTCAATCTCAGGTTTTACGACTTCATAATCGGAAGATGCCACAAAACCGTCAAAAAGTGATAAAACAGGGATATCCTTTTTTACTGTGTGGAATTCCTTTCCCACATTTGAAAGGAGATAAATTCCGTAACCCTTTTCTTTCAGTTCTTCTACAAAACCGTACATCTTTTCAAAGGGCGGCATATAAGGAAAAAAGTTTTGTACCATTTCATTGACTTTATCATAAATTCCGGCAGGAATCACATCTTTTTTCTGTTCCATAATTTCATCGGAAGTCACAACTCCCCTGTCACGTTCAAGCCAGAGAGGGTTTCTGAAAATTTCCCTGAGAATAATATCTGCATCTTCCTTTGAAAAATACGCAGATAAAGTTTTTTCAGGATTATGGTCAATTAGCACTCCGCCTAAATCGAAAATAATATTCTTAATCATAACTGTACCTCCAAAAAAACAACTGCCCTTGCAGGCAGTTGTCTGATTTCAGGAATTATATTATTCTGCTGCTTCTTCCTTCATCTTTGCGAAGCACTCACTGCAATATACAGGGCGTCCGTCTTTGGGCTGGAAAGGAACTTTAGCAGTACCGCCACATGAAGCACATGTTGCGTCAAAAAGTTCACGTTCGGGATTTCTTGCACGTTTACGTGCTGCACGGCATTCTTTACAACGGAAGGGTTCGTTTTCAAATCCTTTCTCTGCATAGAATTCCTGTTCACCTGCTGAGAAAATGAATTCATTTCCGCACTCTTTGCAGATGAGGGTTTTGTCTTCGTACATTTTAATGACCTCTCTTGATAAGTATTAGTCCCTGAGAAAGGACTTTATTATAAACAGATTCCTCCGTTTATTACATAATGGTTTTCAACTTTCTTCGTATTCTCTGCATTGTACTGTCAACGCCTTTCAGGCTTTGACCTGTTTTCGCAGAAATCTCGGAATAACTCAGTCCCTCAACAAAAAGTGAAAAAACCTTATATTCCGTTTCAGAAAGAATCTTCTTGAGACTTTCACGTAAATTTTTATAATTTTCAGATGAAATATACTCATCCTCTGCCGTGATACTTCCCATAGCTTCGTCAACAAGAGGAACAAAATCAGCATCTGCAGAAAGGAGACTGTTGTTTTTCTTTTTGACGAAATTCTTAAGTGCGTTGTTGATACACACACCTGCAAATGTTCTGAGAGATGCACCTTTTGACTTATCGTAACTTAAAATCGCCCTGAATGAAGCAACCAGACCCTCCTGCATGAGATCCTCATTTTCAAAACGGTTGTCTGAAAAGTTCTGCACACAGTTAGAAATCACTCCGCCGAGACGGTCTATAAGCACCGAAAGTGCTTTATCGTCACACTGTTTGCAGAGGGATGCTAATTCTTCATCCGACAGTTTATGGTAATTTATTACTTCCATCAATCCACCTCTTACCATTTACAGAATAAATAGTAATACATTTTTAAAGATTTGTCAACATTTTTTCGTAAATAAGGTGAATCTTTTCAACATTCTATGCACTTTTTTGTAGAATTATGCCAATTTAGGACAATTTCATCATTCTAATAACTTAAAAAATCACTTTTCTTGACTTTTAAAGTGAAACAATGTAAAATTATTATAATTGAAAGGCGGTGAGATTTTGGCAGAACAAACCTCAGGCTACAAGACAAAACAGAGAGACCTTATCCTTGAAATTCTCAAAAAACAAGGTGACCGTCACCTGACAGTTGAGGAAGTGACTAAGCTTCTTCACAAAAAAGGTAACGGCGTAGGCAAATCCACGGTTTACAGATATCTTGAAAAGCTTTCCCGTGAAGGTGTTGTGAAAAAATATACTGTTGACGGCGAAAGAAGTGTTTGCTACCAATATCTTCACTCTCACAAAACCTGCTCAAACCACTATCACCTTAAATGTGAAAAATGCGGTAAACTCATCCACATGGAATGTGAAACCGTTGACCGCCTTGCAGAACATATTTATGAGCACCATAATTTTCATCTGAACACTGCAAAATGTGTATTTTACGGACTCTGTGAAAATTGTGCAAAAGTAACCACTGACTAAAGGAGAAGATTAATATGACAAAAAAAGTAAAAATAATTATTGCAGTTGTTTGTTCAGTTCTTTTTATTGCCGGACTTGCAACAGGACTTTATTTCGGTCTTAAAGAAAAGCCTCAGGGTACATCCTTTGCCGAAACAGGAATTGTTGAAGTTATAGATAAAGATACAATTGAGTTTTCTTACCTCTGCCCCTATTTCAAAAAAGCAGACTTTGAAATTATCAATGAAAATGGCTTTACAGTAAGTGCTGATAACAAAACAACAAACGGCAAAATCGTATCTTTTGAATATTCCTCAGGTGAAACCGAACAGCTCAAAAGCGGTACACTGACATTGACTGTTGACCTTGAAGAAAAACTTTCTGCTGACACAAGCTATCACGCAGTCGTGAAAGCTGAATCAATCGAACTTAAAAAAGCAGATTATGTAAACCCTGACATCACTGCCGATTTCAAAACAACAGCAAACTCTGACGGCACTCTCGACGCAGAGGAAGAAAAGTTCAAGGATGTAAAATCAGTTGCTCTTTCAAACGTTAAAGCTAAACTTTTTGAGAAAAACGGTAAAGCATACTTCTCAATCACAGCAAAAGCAAACGGTATTACAACATACAACGAAGCTGATATGAAAGCTTATCGTGTTTTTGCCGCATACAGTTATAAAACAGAAGACGGCACATTCGGCAGATATATATATGATAACGTTGAATTTTCAGCAGAAAACGGAGTCATCACAATCACCGGTGAAACAGACAAAGAAAACCTTATCCCCGGACAGGATTACAACCTTACCATCAACAAAGGCTTCTTCACAAACGATGACCAGACTCTCATCAACGAAGAATACAAGTCAACCTTCACATACGTAGAACAGTAAGGTAAAAATTATGTTTACAAGCGTAAAAAGTATGGGCCTTTTCGGTATGCACAGTTATATGGTCCATGTAGAAATTGACGTAAGCGGAGGACTCCCCCACTTTGATGTTGTGGGACTACCCAATGCATCCGTCAGCGAAGCAAAAGAAAGAGTCAGGTCCGCTATTAAAAACAGCGGACTTACTTTTCCTGTCAGCAGAATAACAGTAAACCTTGCACCTGCTGACACTAAAAAAGAGGGTACAGTTTACGACTTACCTATGCTGATTGCAGTTCTTTCTGCATCACGTCAGATAAAAAACATTCCCGAAACATCAGCATTTATCGGTGAATTATCTCTCGGCGGAGAACTGCGAAAAGTAAACGGTGCTCTGCCTATGGTTATCGAGGCAAGAAACAACGGTATAACTGATGTTTTTGTACCCACAGAAAATGCTTATGAGTGTTCTGTTGTGTCGGACATAAATGTTTATCCCGTTGAAAACGTAAAACAGATTGTGTCTTTCCTTGAGGGTAACAAAGAAATCTCCCCTGCTGTTTATGTACCGAAAGAGGAAGAAATCACTTCTCTCCTTGACTTTGCAGATGTAAAAGGTCAGTTCGAGGCAAAAAGAGCAATAGAAATTGCAGCCGCAGGCGGTCACAACATTCTGCTTATCGGACCTCCCGGTTCAGGTAAAAGTATGCTTGCAAAAAGAATCCCCACCATTCTTCCTGATATGACATTTGAGGAATCATTGGAAACTACGAAAATTTATTCAATTTCAGGTAAACTGCCTAAGGGGATGCCCCTTATCACTTCAAGACCTTTCCGTTCACCCCACCACACTGTATCCCCTGTTGGACTTTCGGGCGGCGGTGCAATACCGAAACCCGGTGAAATATCACTTGCTCATAACGGTGTTCTTTTCCTTGATGAACTACCTGAGTTTTCCCGCACTACAATGGAGATTATGCGTCAGCCCATTGAAGACGGCGCAATATCAATTTCAAGAGCACAGGCAACGGTAACTTACCCTTGCTCCGTAATGCTTGTGTGTGCAATGAACCCCTGCCCTTGCGGATATTACGGACATCCCACAAGAGAATGCACCTGTGTAAAGGGTAGTGCTGAAAGATATCTGAATAAAATCTCAGGACCTCTCCTTGACAGAGTTGACATTCACATCGAAGTTCCGCCCGTTGATTTTGAAAGCCTTTCAGATGAAGAAAAAGGTGAAAAATCAGCAGATATCAAAAAGAGAGTCAACAAAGCAAGGAAAATTCAGCAGGAAAGACTTGCAGGTACAGGCATCACCTGCAACGCCCGTATGACAGCAAGTCAGACAAGGGAATTCTGCAAACTGACAGACGATGCAAAAGATATGTTGAAAGTAGTTTTTGACAAGCTCTCACTTTCCGCCCGTGCTTACGATAAAATACTCAGATTGGCAAGAACAATTGCTGACCTTGAAGAAAGCGATGTTGTAAACGAAGAGCACATCGCAGAAGCAGTGCAGTACAGAAGTCTTGACAGAAAATTCTGGGGTAAATAAATTATAATTTAATGCAGAGTGCAGAATGCTGAATGCTGAATTTCGGGTCTGCGACGCTGATTTTACAATTAAATCAACCCTACAAAACAAAAATGCAGAAGAAGCTTGATTTTTCGCTTCTTCTGCATTCTTTTTTTATTTCATCAATAAGCTTTACCCCAGTAGAGCATACTCTTTGCTTTTTTACCGCAGCATACACAAGTATCTGTGATTTCTTCCTGTTCAAAAGGAATACATCTTGATGTAACGCCTGCAACTTCTTTGAGTTTTTCTTCACAAGCGAGGTCACCGCACCACATTGCCTTGATGAAACCGGGACGCTCATCTGCGTTCTTAATCATTTCGTCAAGATTTGTTACGCTGTATGTCATTTCTTCACGGCGTTTGAGTGCTTTCTCATAAAGACCGTCATGCACATCCTTAAGAATCTCGGGAATCTTTGTTTCAAGTTCGTCAAGAGAAACGAAAATCTTTTCTCTGTTATCACGACGAACAAGAACACACTGATTGTTTTCGATATCCTTAGGACCGATTTCAAGTCTGAGAGGTACACCCTTCATTTCGTACTCTGCAAACTTCCATCCTGCTGAGTTGTCACTATCGTCAATCTTAGCACGGCAGAATTTTGAAATTCTCTGAGTCAGCTCTCTTGCCTTATCAAGAACGCCTTCCTTATGCTGAGCAATGGGAAGAACAACAACCTGTGTGGGAGCAACAAAGGGA
>JAZRQI010000114.1:0-8143 GCA_045649705.1 Acutalibacteraceae bacterium | reverse complement strand
TTCGAACCAGCACATTCCGCCTGATGATGAACCTGAAAGAACGATACCTTTTTCGTAAGCTTCCTTGAAAACTTCTGTGGCACCTGTTCTGTTCCATACATCCATAAGGAATTTCAGATTTCCGCCACCTACAAAAATGATGTCGGAAGAAAGGATTTTGTTTTTCATTTCTTCGTATGTAAGGTTCTCGTCTGTAAGGACAAGAACATCGTATTCACTGCAACCCAAGTCTGAAAACTGCTTTTTAAGCTCGTCAAAATCATCATAGTTATCGTGACCTGCAGTGGGTACATACAGAACTTTCGGATTTTCTGCATTGCAGAGGTCAACTATTTTCTGAAAAACCTTAAGGCCTTCTTCATCGTTGAAACTTATTCCGCCTGATGCTACAATTTTTCCCATTTTAATTCACTCTACTTTCTCAAAATCTGAAGCGGGATGTTTGCACAAGGGACATATAAAGTCCTCAGGCAGTTCGCCTTCGTGTACATAACCGCATATTTTACATCTGTAAGCCACTTTACCTTCAGGTTTTTTCTCAGGCTTCGGCTTGATATTTTTGTGATAAAAATCATAAGTCACAGAATCTTTGTCACTGAGAATTTCAGCGTCTGTCATGTCTGCAATGAACATTGTGTGAGTTCCAAGGTCAATTGAGTGGAAAACACTGCCTGAAATATATGCGTTGGCATATTCGGGAGCAATGAGAAGTCCGTTTTCAGTTCTCTTGTGTTTTTCAGTTTCTGCGAATTTGTTTACGTCTTTACCGCTCTGAAAACCGAAATGTTTGAAAGTTTCAAAAGGAACGTCAGTTGAAAGGACAGTGACATTGAATTTTGCTGTTGACATAATCATATCGTGAGTTTTGTTCTGTTTGTTTACTGTTACGGCAATTCTGCTAGGCGTATTTGTAACCTGAGTTACCGTGTTTATAATGCAACCGTTGTCAAATCCGTCTTCATTTGCACTGAGGATGAAAAGACCATATCCGATTTTATGGAGTGCTGCATCGTTCATAAAAGATACCTCCGTGTTATATATGGATTATATTTGAAGTTTAACACAGAAAAACATCAGTGTCAAACTAAAATATTTTTAAAAACAGTATATTTTTCCACAAAAATATGATATTATTATTTAAATTAGGTTTTAGGAGAAAATTTAATGGAAATCGGCAATCTGAAAATTGAAAAGAAAGTATCTCTTGCACCTATGGCAGGTGCTGCGGACAGAGCGTTCAGAGAATTGTGCTCATCTTACGGTGCAGCTTTTGTTGTAGGGGAACTTACATCATCAAAAGGTGTCAGTATGGGCGACAAAAAGTCGGGTGAACTGCTTTCCATTTCCGATGCAGAGAGACCTGCTGCATCTCAGCTTTTCGGTGACAGCCCGGAGGTTATGGCGAAGGCGGCAGAAGAAGCACTTCAGTACAAGCCTGATTTTATCGATATCAATATGGGTTGTCCTGCGCCGAAGGTTTCTTCAAACGGTTGCGGAAGTGCACTGATGAAAAATCCCTCTCTTGCAGGGGAAATAGTCAAGGCAGTAGTGGCAGTTTCAACTGTTCCCGTAACAGTAAAAATGAGAACAGGATGGGACGAAAACTCACTCAATGCACCTGAACTTGCAAAAATCTGCGAAGACAACGGCGCATCAATGATAACCGTTCACGGCAGAACAAAGGTGCAGATGTATTCACCGGGAATCAACTACGATATAATCAGACAGGTGAAAGAATTGGTGAAAATTCCCGTTATAGGAAACGGTGACGTTACCGATGCAAAATCAGCACTCGAGATGATTGAAAAAACAGGCTGTGACGGAGTTATGGTGGGCAGAGGTGCCCTTGGAAAACCCTGGGTTTTCAGTGGAATCAATCATTTCTTTGAAACAGGAGAAATTCTTCCCGAACCTTCAATTGAAGTCAGAATGGAAGTTCTGAGACGGCATATCTCAAAACTCATTGAATATAAAGGCGAATATATTGCAATGAGGGAAGCAAGAAAACACGCTGCATGGTACGTCAAAGGTATCAGAGGTGCAGCAAAATACAGGGCAGAAATCGGAAAGATTAACACTTTTTCCGACTTAGAAGCACTCATTGAAAAAATCACGGAAAGCTGTTTCGGCTTCGGTGATACAGATGAGTTTGATAAATTTTGTTTTAACAATCTTAACAGATAAGGGTGAATGAAAATGGAATTTAAAAGTTATCACAAGGACCACGATTTCCTGCACGTAGGTTGCGAAGAACCGAGAGCATATTTTGTTCCTTATGAGTCAAAAGAAAAAGCACTCAGTAACAACAGAGATGATTCTGCATATCTTATGAATCTCTGCGGTGACTGGAACTTCAGATTTTATGAAAGTTTTGAGGATTTAGAGGATGATTTCCTCGAACTTCCTTTCAAAGAGAAAATGCTTGTTCCCTCAAGCTGGCAGAATTGCACAGAAAAAGGTTACGATGCACCTCAGTATCTTAACTCAAACTATCCCTATCCGCTGGATATGCCTCATATTCCCGATGAAAACCCCTGCGCTCTTTATTCAAGGGAAGTAATTGTCCCCGAAAACTTTGAGGGCAAAAAGGTTTACATAAACTTTGAGGGTGTTGATTCCTGCTTCTATCTTTTTGTAAACGATCAGTTTGCAGGATACAGTCAGGTAAGCCACTGCACAAGTGAAATCAACGTTTCAGAATATCTTAAAGCAGGTAAGAACAAATTTGATGTTCTTGTTGTGAAATGGTGTGACGGAAGCTACCTTGAAGACCAGGACTATTTCCGCCTTTCAGGTATTTTCAGAGAAGTTTATCTCCTTGCCCGTCAGGAAAACCACATCAAAGACGTGTACTTGAGAAGTGATGTTTCGGAAGACCTTAAAAAGGCAGAAATCAGAATTGAAACTGAAAAGACAGTATCTTTCACACTTCTTTCTCCCTCAGGTGAAGAAATTCTTTCAGGTACTTCAGATAAAGTAATAGAAATCGAAAATCCCGTTCTGTGGAATGCAGAAGAACCCCGTCTTTACAAACTTCTCATTACTGACGGTGATGAAATTATTCCTTTCTCAGTGGGTCTTAAAAGACTTGAAATCAAGGGTGCAATAATGTACCTTAACAACGAGAAAGTGAAGCTCTACGGCATCAACCGTCACGATTCTCACCCCGTTCTCGGTCACGCAACTCCTGTAGAACATATGAAAGAAGATTTGTACATTCTCAAACGTGCAAGCTGCAACTGTATCAGAACATCACACTATCCAAATGACCCCAGATTCCTTGAATACTGCGATGAAATGGGCTTTATGGTAGTTGATGAGGCTGATATCGAAACTCACGGTATGGGCTTTGAATACCGTAACGATTGGGACTGGATGAGATGGTCAATGCTTTCTACTGTTGACGAGTGGGAAGAAGCATATGTTGACCGTGCAAAACGTCTTTTTGAAAGAGATAAGAACCACGGATGCGTTGTTATGTGGTCTCTCGGTAACGAATCAGGCTGCGGTAAAAACCACAGAGCAATGAACAAATATATCAAATCAAGAGAACCCCGCGCAATCATCCACTACGAAAACTCACATCTTGAATTCAAGGCAGTTCCCGAGGGTGAAGACTTCAAGGATATTTCAGATGTTGAAAGCCGTATGTATGCACCTCTTGATTATACTAAAAACTATCTTGAACAGGAAAATATTCCCAAGCCTTTCTACTTCTGCGAATATGTATGTTCACTTACAACAGGTGACATCCACGCTCACGTTGACCTGATGGAAAAATATGACGAGCTTTGCGGTATGTGTATCTGGGAAATGACAGACCATGCAGTTGCAGTAAAGGGTAAGAACAAAGAAATCGGATACCGTTACGGCAGTGACTTCGGTGATATTCCTAACGATAAGCTCTGTTGTATCGACGGTCTTGTTTTTGCTGACAGAAAACTTCGCCCCGGTTATTTCGAGATGAAGAAAGCATATGAGCCTTTCAAGATTACATATGAAAACGGCAAAATCAACATTTTCAACAAGAGATTCTTCACAACTCTCGAAGACGTTTATTTTGTATGGAATATTGAAGAAGACGGCAAAGTTATTATGTCAGGTGAAATCCGCGATACAGATATTGCACCCAGAGGAGAAAAGGAATTTACTCTCTTTGCAGATAAAGACTTCTCAAACATTTCAATGCTTAACATTTTCTGCCTTGTAAAAGACGAAACATACTGGTGCGAAAAAGATTATGAGCTTGGATTCTATCAGGCTGAACTTTCATTTGAAAGAAAATCAAAAGAAAATAATTCAGCAGCACCTGAAGTTGAAGAGGCAAAACGTTTTGTGAAAATTTCAACTGACAAAGCAGTTTATACTTTTGATAAATCTTACGGCAGACTTGCTTCAATTGTTGCAAACGGTAAGGAATTCCTTGCTCAGCCTGAAAAAATCCAGATCTGGAAAGCTCACGCACACAACCAGGACGGTCAGGCTGCAGAAAGAAAGTCAGCATCAATGGAAATGGCAAGACAGAAGACATATTCTTCCATTGTCAGCAAGACAGAAAACAGTGTTGTAATCACAGTTGATTTTTCATTGGGCGGAGCAAGTGTTGTACCTGTAATCAGAGGTAAGAAGATTTTTGAATTCACAGGTGACGGTGCAGTTAAAATTTCAGTAGATGCGAAAAAACGTGAATCAGCACCTCAGCTTGCACGTTTCGGTCTTGAATTTATGCTCACTGACGGCCTTGAAAATATGGAATACTTCGGTTACGGTCCTACAGAGTCATATCCTGACAGACACAAGGCTTGTTACAAGGCTCATTTCAAGTCAACAGTTACTGACAACTTTGTGCCTTATGTTAAACCTATTGAAAATTCAGCACACTATGAGTCAATTTTCGGTGCAGTAACAGATACAGACGGCAAAGGTCTTATTTTCACTGCAGAAGACAACTTCTCTTTCAATGCAATGCACTTCACAACAGATATGCTTGAAAAGACTCTTCATGATGATGAACTTGAACCTCTTTCACAGACTGTTGTAAACGTTGACCTGAAGCACGATATTCTCGGCGGTAAGTCAGACTATATTAACGAGTTTGAGCCTGACCGTGTGTGGGACGACAACGAACTGAAGCTTACATTCACAGTTGCACCCTACGATAAAACTCAGGATAATCCCTTTAATATGTAATTTTAAACCCCGCTTTGATGAAAAAGCGGGGTAATATTTTACCTTTTCAGTTGCATAATAATTACAAAGTTTACAATTATGTAACAAATTGTAATTTTTAATGTGATATACTACCAAAGTATGCGAATGAACGAGATCAGTATATTTTGAAAAGGTGATTATTTGAATAAGTTGAAAAAATTAAAAATTGCAGTGATATCTTTTGTTCTTGCAATTGTTATGTGTGCAGGGATTATTCCTTTTGCAGGTGCCGCTTACACAGAGAGAGATAAGATTATTGACATAGCTCTCAGTGAAGTAGGCTACACACAGAAAAATGGCTATAACAAGTATTCCGCAGAATTCGGCAACGGTTATACAGCATGGTGCAACTACTTTGTTGTATGGTGTGCAAAACGTGCAGGTGTTTCTGCTGAGGCAATCACAGGCACAGGCAGTTACGGCGGAAATTGCTACATTTATATGTCAGCATTGAGAAATCAGGGCAGATTCTTTGTGAATGACGGAAGCTACACACCTAAAAAAGGTGACCTGGTTTTCTACAATTCATCAAAAAGCACATCAGGCTCAACTCACATCGGCTTTGTTCTTTCAGCAGATGCAAACACAGTCACAACTGTTGAGGGTAACGTTACCGTAAACGGTACAAGAGGTGTAGGTAAAAACGTACGTCCCCGATATTCTTATGTAGGAGATATGATTATCATCGGCTTCGGTGTTCCTGCTTACAGCGGTGAAGAAGTGCCTAAGGCTAAAAAAATAGCACCCGAAAAAACTGCAAGAAGAAATTTTAAAATTGATGCAGAAAAATTTGAAACACAGATGAGTGCTCAGAAGAGAGTGGAACTCAGAGAGAAGCTTACAACAGTTTCTGAAACTCCTCACGTTGATTTCACAACGATTATCGCACCTGTTCCCTCAATAGCAACAAATGTTTTGCCTGAGTGCGACAAGAAATTCTGTATCTACAATCCTGAAAATAAATAAAAAAAAGCGTATCATACGATACGCTTTCTTTTTTTATCTCTTTTTAAGTTTTTTTACAGTGTCAAACAGAGATCCTCTTGCGAAATCTATCACCCAGCAGGAAACGTAGATTATAAGTATAATCGCGTAAACTTTCACAAGGTAGAAAGGTGATGCATAGAAAAGGGGAGTCTGTGTTGCAACAAAGATTTTATCCCAGATTACACCTCTCATCAGCCAGTGTTCGTGAATCATATAAACTCCTAAGTTGTGATTTGAAATACGGTTGATGATTTTTGATTTGAAACGGAGCGTGCGGAAGAAAAGGAATAAACATACGCCCTGTAAAATAGCTATAGGTGCATTGTTGTTATTTACGATTATTGCATAGTTCTCAAGGATAGGCACACCTCTTGTCAAGTACACAATAACTATGTCGAGAACTGCAAATCCCACATAAAGGAAAAGATATTTCCAGGCAATTTTTTCTTCACGTTCTTTGTGAAGTCTCAGATATGCACCGATGATGTACATAAACAGGAAACCGTCAAGACCTCTGCCTTTAGTTGTTTCAATAACGCTGTCAACACTGATAACCTTGCTGAAAGGTTCTACATTGGAAGCAACCTGCCACAAACTGAACATGAAGAAAAGAACACCAAGCAGAATCTGAAAATCTTTCTTTGAAAGCTTTGTAAGAGCTGAGTTTATAACGGGACTCAGAATAAGAACAAGAAGGTATATTGTCATAAAATACCAGGTTCTTGAAGTCAGAGGGAGGAAAGATTTTATTATATCACCAAGTCTCACATCTGCAATACCTGTTACACCTACAACCAGGGTCAGAACAAGTGAATAAAAAATCATAGGCAGATAAACAGTACCTGCTTTTTTCCACACTGTCTGCATAGTGGTTTTTGATGTTACGGAAAAATAACCGCTTATAATCATAAACACATAAACGGGACATCTGCAGAGAGTTTGATGAACCCAATAAATAAGTTCGTGCATACCGCCCCAATCTCTGTTGATGGAGGCAAATTCACCGAAATTGCTGACGTGCAGATAAATTACCTGCAGCATCAGGATGATTCTTAAAAGCTCGATGCCTGATTCTCGTTCTTTTACAATTGGTTTTGACTGTTTCATTTTAAACCTCCACAATCTGAATAGTTTCAGGAACGCTGAATTTTACGGACTGAATACCATCAGTGTATTTCACATCTACCGAGATTTTACCGTTTTTAGTGGTAATACTTCCTTTGACATTAAGTCCGGGGATTTTTGCAGGTGCAATGATTACCTTTTCATATCCGCAGGAATTATCAGGCTGTCTGATGCCGAGAATATATTTGAAAAGATATTCGCACACAGCACCGAACATGGGATGTGAATGCGAGTCGCAGCCGTCCCAATTTTCCCACAAGGTTGTAGCACCCTGTTTTTTCATATTGTAGAAAGAAATTTCTTTTTCATTTGTAAGCAGAGTAAAGCCGAGTTCGCTGTATCCGTGTTCAAAAAGAACTCTTGTAACTAAATCAGTTCCGAAAATACCTGTGTCGTAAGTTCTGATTTCGCCGTATTTCTTCACAAGGTTTTCAAGTGTTCTTTCGTCACCCATACCGATGTCAGTTGCGTAGGCGTCTGTTCCCTGAACTCCGTCAAGGAATGAGCCTGTTTCTTCATCGAAAAACTCTCTCATAAATGCGTTCTGAACAAAAATCAATTTTTCTTCAAGAGAGGGGATGTCTTCATTTTTGCCCAGTATCTCTGCAAACTCAATTGCTATAGAGAGAGATTTTATCATATAGTAAGTGTTTACAAATTTTTCGGGAATCAGGTTTTTGTTTTCAGGTGCACACCAGTCACCGAGACACCAGCCTTTTTCTTCCTCACGGACAACAATTCCGTCTTCGGAATGCTTTTCCATATAGTCGATATAGGAGATAATGTGAGGATAGTATTTTTCAACAACAGATTTGTCATT
>JAZRQI010000113.1:0-3855 GCA_045649705.1 Acutalibacteraceae bacterium | reverse complement strand
TTAGAAAAAATTGCAAAAAGTACTTGAACTTTGTCGCATATTAGTTTATTATATTAAGTAATAATTTTTAACCAAGGGGATTAGTATAATGAAAACTATCGGTGTATTGACAAGCGGCGGCGACGCTCCGGGTATGAACGCTTGTATTCGCGCTGTTGTAAGAACAGCTTGCGAAAAAGGTATGAACATCTACGGTATTAACCGTGGCTATAACGGCCTTATGGAAGATGATATGTTTGAAATGGATTTGAGAAGCGTTTCAGACATCATTGACCGTGGCGGCACAGTTCTTCACTCAGCAAGAAGCCTTAACTTCAAAACTGAGGAAGGTATGCAGGCAGCAATGGATGTTTGCAAAAAAAGAGGTATTGAAGGTATCGTTGTAATCGGTGGTGACGGCTCATTCAGAGGTGCAAGAGACCTGTCTCTCAGAGGCATTCCCTGTATCGGTGTTCCCGGAACAATCGATAACGATATTGCTTGTACTGATTATACAATCGGTTTCGATACTTGCCTTAACACAATTATGGATGCTGTTGACAGAGTACGTGATACATCAGAATCACACGACAGATGCACAGTTATTGAAGTTATGGGCAGAAGTGCAGGTTATCTTGCACTTGAAGGCGGTATCGCAGTCGGCGCAACATATATCATCGTTCCCGAAAAACCCTATGACCTTACAGATGTGATTGCAAGAATGAAGAAAACTCTTAAAACAGGTAAGAAACACTTCGTTATCGTTGTTGCAGAAGGCATCGGCGGAGTAGCAAATCTTGCAAAGAGAATTGAAGAAGAAACAGGTGTAGAATGCCGTTCAACAATTCTCGGTCACATTCAGCGTGGCGGTTCACCCACAGTACGTGACAGAGTTATGGCAAGTATTATGGGTAACAAAGCAGTAAAACTTCTTATGGACGGTATCGGCAACAGAGTTATCGCAGTTAAAGATGACAAAATCGTTGACTATGATATCTTTGAAGCACTCCAGATGAAGAAATCACTCAATGATGAGTACTATCAGATTGCTCACGAAATTTCTATCTAAGTAATTAAAAATTATTTTTTTTAAAACCGCTTTCCTTTTCTCAGGAAAGCGGAATTTTTTTCTCTATATATAACTCTATCTCTTTCTCTGTCTCTTTCTCTATCTCTGGTGGACAATTTCCGCTTTTTGGCGGACATTTTCCGGACATTGTCCACCTTTTTACGAACATTGTTCGTTTTATATCTGTCATAACTCCAATAGAATCAGCATATTTATTACAAAGTCTGATATAGGAGTGTGCAATATGGAATTAAAATTAAAAAAAGAAATTTTCAGAATTTCTGAACTTTTGTTTGAAAATACTTCAGAACAAACTATTGACGGAGATATTACTTTACCGGATTATTGCCCTGATATTAAAAGAATTCTCAAATGTATGGTGACACCTTGCATTATTTCTGAACAGTGTGTAGGCGACAGGGTGACAATTGATGCCAATGCTTTTGTCCAGGTTCTTTACGTTGACGATAACAACAATGTTTTCTGTTATGATAAAACCTTTCCTTTTTCAAAAACTATGGAGCTGGGGAAACAGATTGACAACCCGTCGCTTGAAGTAAGGATGAAAACAGCTTATGCAAATACACGCGCTGTATCTCAGAGAAGAATTGACATTCACGCGTCTGTTGCAATCAGTGTTTCAATTACAGGCAAAAAGGAAGTCGAGGCTGTCTGTGATGCAGAAAACTGCGGAATACAACTCCTGAAAAATTTTAACGATGTGTCTGACTATATCGGCCAGGTGACAAAAACATTCACTCTTAACGAAGTAATGGAAATCGGCAAATCAAAACCGCCCGTAAGACAGATAATCAGACAGAAAGTAACTCCACTTATGTCTGAAATTAAAGTAATCAACAACAAACTTCTCCTGAAAGGTGAGTTGTGCGTATCAGTTCTTTACTGTGCAGATACAAACGAAGGTACTTATGAAACTTTTGAAAATTCATTGCCTGTAAGTCAGATAATTGAATTTGATGGTATTGATGAAAATTCTGATTATTCTGTCAGGCTTTCTGTTGCATCACTTACTGTTATACCGAAATCAAATTCAGCAGGGGAGAAGAAACTTTTTGATGTTACTGCCTGTCTTAATGCAGTAATAAAAGCAGATAAAAAAGTTGATGTGTCACTGCCGAGCGACTGTTATTCAACAGAGTTCAATGTCAAGAGTGATAAGAAACTTTTAACTTTTGAAAAGATTTGTGACCGCTTTGAAGATCTGATTATGATTAAGAAAAACGAGGAGTTTTCCAATACTGCAATCGGAGAAATTATAAATATCTGGTGCGATGATGTAGTTACAACATACACATGTGTGGGAAATGAACTTAAAATCATCGGTACAACAAACGTGTCAATTCTCGGAAAAGATACAGACGGTCAGCCGTTCTATGCTGAAAGAGCAGTAACATTTGAGAAAGTAAAAAACATCGATGGTGACTGCAAAGACCTTATTTGTTCATCTGACGGCATAGTCAGTGCGGTAGGTTTTGTACTGTCAGGAAGTAACAGAATTGACCTGAGAATCGAGATAAAACTGAATGCTACTCTGTGCAGACGTAATACTGGAGAGATTCTGACAGACATTTCCTGCGAAGGTGTTCCGAAAGAAAAGAAGTGTTCTGCACTTACTATCTATTTCACAGAAGACGGAGAAGTTCTCTGGAACATTGCTCGTAAATTCAACACAACAGTCGATGCCATAAAAAATGAAAATGATATTAAGGAAAATTTACCGCTTAACAAGTGTATGTTGCTCATTCCGAGAGTGTAAATTATTTGTGAAAATAGTAAGATAATCTTGACAATTGTGTAAATTTTTGGTATGATAATATACGTTATTGGGGAGTAGCTTTGAAAATCCTCTGTCAACAATCGTCGTTGAATCCGACTGGCAGACGGACCTCATTTTGGGAAGCAAGACCTTTAACAGAGCGTTTTACTCTGTTAAGGGTCTTTTTTAATACTCCGAACTGATAATGGATATAATATTTTAAGTTAATTAAAATATGAAAGGAAGGTCAAAAAATGAAGTATTATCTTCAGGAAATTGCGGAAGTGTTCAAGAACATTTCTTCAAGCGAAAACGGTCTTTCATCTGCTGAGGCAGAAAAAAGATTGGAAGCAAACGGCAAAAACAAGTTGGATGAAGGCAAAAAGAAAACAATATTCCAGAGAATTATTGAACAGCTTTCTGACCCTATGATTATCATTCTTATTGTTGCTGCTGTTGTTTCTGCAGTTACTGAATGGTTTGAATCAGGTTCTTTCCATTTTGTATTCCCCACAGATACAGTTATCATTCTTGTTGTTGTTGTAATCAACACAGTTCTCGGTGTTATTCAGGAGAGTAAAGCAGAGGCTGCGATTGAGGCACTTCAGGAGATGTCTGCTGCAACATCGAAAGTTCTTCGTGATGGTAAAATTGTTTCAGTAAGAAGTGAAGACCTTGTTGTAGGTGACGTTGTTCTCCTTGAAGCAGGTGACGCTGTTCCCGCAGACTGCCGTATTTTTGAATGTGCAAGTATGAAAATCGAAGAAGCAGCACTTACAGGTGAATCTGTTCCTGTTGGTAAGCTTATTGAGGTTCTCATCGGCGGAGATAAAGGCGAAGTACCTCTCGGTGACAGAAAGAATATGGCATATATGGGCTCAACTGTTGTTTACGGACGTGGTAAAGCAGTTGTAGTTGCTACAGGTATGGACACAGAAATGGGTAAAATTGCTGATGCTATTGCTCAGGCAGAAGAAGGCCAGACACCTCTTCAGATTAAGCTTTCTCAGCTTTCAGGTATCCTTACAAA
>JAZRQI010000112.1:0-1663 GCA_045649705.1 Acutalibacteraceae bacterium | reverse complement strand
TTTAATCTGGCACATTTTCATTGTAGTGAGAGCAGCCTGGTGTGTTTCGGGGGTTACACCTGCACAACAGGAGGAATCGACCGAAATTTCCGCTTCGGGGAAGTTTGGTTTCAGGAGAAGTGCATTTGACACAACACAGATGTCTGTGCAGAGACCGATAAGCTCTGCTGAGAAGTTTTCTCCCTCTGTTTTTTCTTCCACAAAATCAGGCAGGTCAACTGAGCCGAATGTGATTTTTTCGATGGCTGTGTATTCCTTGCTTTCAAGTGCTTCTGCCACTTTTTTATCAAGCTGCCAACCCTCTGTATCCTTGATACAATGAGGAACGGGAAGATTTCTGCCTTCAGAAGTTTCCATATAATCTTCAAAATGTGTATCGTAGGTCACGAAGATTTCGCCGTCAAAATTTCTGATTTTTTCTGCCACGTTGTCAACGATCGCCACAGCCTCTTTTGTACCGAGAGCACCGTCAACAAAATCCTTCTGCATATCTACAACTATAAGAAAGTTTTTCATAATTATTTCCTGCCTAAATATTCTTCAAGTACCTGACCTGTCTGTTTCATTGACTGTGCAGCTTCTACGCCAACATATCTCCAATGCCAGGGTTCGTATATAATTTCGGTGATTGACTGCTTTGCTTCTGATTTGGGATAACGGAGAATAAATCCGTAATCCTGTGCGTGTTCGTCAAGCCATGCATATGCTGCTGAGTTTTCAAAGTCTTCTGTTACCCAACCGATATCCATTGCAAGTCCTGCATTATGTTCACTTGTTCCGGGAGGAAGAATGATTCTTGCTGCATTCTGTGTTGCAGTCACCTTATCATATCCCTGAGAAACATAGAGGTTTATTTTGTTATTGAAATTATTCTTCTGCAAATCATAACTTCTGTAGCCTGAGTTAGGTGTGAGAGTTACTCCGTCTGCCTTTGCAGCATCGTACATTTTCTGATAATGAGGTGCTACCCTGTAATCAAGATAAATGCCTGAACCTGCAACTGCTTCTGCAAGTTTGGGTGTATATCCCTCTTTGAGGATATAGTTTCTGTTGACAAGAGTCAGATGCCAGTCTGTTTCTGAAATTTCGATTTCTGTAGGATTGAAGCCTGCATAAGAATAAGCATAGCCTGACTCAGTAACAGGAACGGAGGGTGTAGGTGTCTGAACCTGGGTCTGACCATCATTTTTAACAAGATAGTTCATACTTACCCAACCTGAATAGTTACCGTAAAGTGTGAATCCCCATCCGTCTTTTTCTTCTGAAATTATAAGTAATGTACCGCTGGGTACTGTTGTCACAACATTGAACTCAGACCCTGCACCTGCACGCATATTGAGAGGGTCTCCGTCATTTGTTCTGACCATATATGAATTGGGAGAAACTGTCACCTGCTCAGTTGTAGTTTCAGGAACAGATGTTGTTGTTTCTTCCTCCTCATTTCCGCCACAGGCAGAAAATGTTGACAATATTATCACTGCTGTTGAGAGCAGACAGATAAATTTTTTCATTTCTCTACACATCCTTTATGTTCTTAACATTTTTATTGCTCTGACTTTTGAAAAAGCCTTTATAAACAAGGGTATCACTACAGACTGCACCGCAATAAGCACAAGTGTCTGCACGATTCTCGGCATTAAAACACCGAGATAAGGTGAATGGT
>JAZRQI010000111.1:0-4999 GCA_045649705.1 Acutalibacteraceae bacterium | reverse complement strand
CTGCCGAGAACGAGAACTTTCTTATTTTTAAAATCAGCCTTTGCCTTTTTTGCCATATAAAGAAAACCGAAATAGTCAGTGTTATCACCGTAAAGCGTACCGTCTTCACGTCTTATACAGGTATTGACACTGCCTATTTTTTTTGCCCTTTCAGACACTTCATCACAAGCCCTGAAAGCATCCACCTTATAGGGGATTGTCACATTGTAGCCTTTGAGAGTTTTATCTGAAAAGAAATCGGAGAGTTCTTCAGGCTCTTTGCAGAAAAGTCGGTAATCATAGTCACCCAACTTTTCGTGTATCTCAGGTGACAGACTGTGACTCAGCGTTCTGCCAAGCAAACCAAATGAATTTGCATTCATTCTTTTTCTCTGATAAGAACGGCTTACCTGAAAGATTGTTTCGTATAGGTTTTTTATGTACGGTGCATACTCATCACTTGCCTGAGAAGCAACTTTCTCCACAACACTTTTTTCCCTCTCTGAATCAAAAACGGGAAGTCCCTTTTCTTTTTTATAGTCTGCAATTTCTGCCGCAATTGTAAGTCTTTCCTCAAACAGACGAACTAAACTTTCATCTGTTTCGTCAATTCTTTTGCGGAGTTCTTCTATATCCATCTTATTGCCTCACATTAAATTCATTATGGCTACTGCCGTTGCTGCCTCAACACAGGGCACGGCTCTCGGCACAATACAGGGGTCGTGTCTGCCTGTAATTACAAGGTTTTCTTCCTCACGGGTTATGAGGTTTACCGATTTCTGAGTCTTTGCAATTGAGGGTGTGGGTTTCACCGCCACACGGAAAACAACAGGCATTGAAGAGGTAATTCCCCCAAGCACTCCGCCGTGATTATTGGTTTCAGTTGTGATTTTACCATCACATACTGTAAAAGCATCGTTATTTTCAGAACCTGTCATATCTGAACCTGCAAAACCGCTGCCGAATTCAATGCCTTTGATTGCAGGAATTGCGAAAACTGCGTGACTGATAACATTTTCCACGCCGTCAAACATAGGCTCTCCCACACCTGCAGGAAGTCCTATTACGGCGCACTCAATTACACCGCCTACAGAATCACCGTCAAGTCTTGCCTGTTCAATTTTTTCCTGCATTTCCTTTCCCTTTTCATCGCAGAGAACAGGAAACTCTTTTTCGCTGACATCTTTAAAATCCACATTCACACTGTCATAACGGCAATCGCTTATACCTGCGATTCTTTCAATATGTGCGCCGATTTTTATACCTTTATCTTCAAGATACTGCATACATACAGCACCTGCAAAGCAGAGAGGAGCAGTAAGTCTGCCTGAAAAATTACCTCCGCCACGGATGTCGTTAAATCCGTTATATTTAAAGAAAGCAGTAAAATCAGAATGTGCAGGACGAGGTGTGTTTCTTAGATTTTCGTAATCCTTTGAGCGCGTGTCACTGTTTCTGATTACTGCACACAATGGTGCTCCACAGGTAACACCGTCCACTAAGCCTGACAGAATTTCGGGAACATCTCCCTCTTTCCTGGGAGTTGAAAATTTATTCTTACCGGGAGCACGTCTTGACATAAAGGCGTAAATCTTCTCCATATCAAGCTTTTTCCCTGCAGGGAGTCCGTCAATCACAACGCCTATTGCATCTGAATGTGACTGTCCGAAAATTGTTATTTTTACTTTTTCACCGAAATTACAGGACATTTATAACGCCTCCCAGTTTTTTATAGTCTTCAAAGAAATGAGGATATGATTTATTCACAGCCTCAGAACATTCAATTGTTACTTCTTCTTCGCAATACTGCGCTGCTACGGCTGACGCCATTACAATACGGTGGTCATTGAAAGAATCAACTTTACCGCCTTTAAGCTTTTCTTTACCGAAAATTACAATTGAATTTTCAGTACCTACTGCCTGTCCGCCTAAGTTGTTTATCATTGAAACTACAGACAAAATTCTGTCACTTTCTTTAAGTTTAAGACGTTCAGCATTTATTATATTTGTTTTGCCCTGTCTTACAGAGGCTTTGACTGCAATTACAGGAACAAGGTCCGGAATATCTGAAACATCAACAGAAATATCACCTGATTCTTCGAGTTGTCTGAGAACTTCTGTGATTTTTTTATCACCTTGTTCTGAATTTTCGTCAAGGTTATTGACTTTCACACCTGATGCAAGGAAAAACGCACCGTTTGACCAGTCACCCTCTGCACGTAAACGTGAAGCCTTGAATTTTTCATCAGGAACGATAAATGTATTTCCCTTTTCTGTGACTTCAACACCGAATTTTTTCATAACGGAAATTGTGATATCAATGTAAGACCTTGACTGCAAAGTTCCCGTGACTTCGATTTCACCACCGCCTGCCTGAGGCAGTGCCAGAAGAAGTCCCGTTATAAACTGTGAAGAAACTGAACCGTCAACTGTGTATTTACCGCTTTGAAGTTTACCCTCAATTTCTATGGGGAAGGAGTCATTTACTTTGACTCCGTGTTTTTTCAGTTCATCTGTCAGAGTTTTCATCGGTCTTTCGGGAAGTCTGCCGCGACCTGTAAATGTGCATTTTTTACCGAGAGATGCTCCTACAGGCACAAGAAAACGGAGAGTTGAACCGCTTTCATTACAGTCAACGAGTGCATCATTTTTATCACTTATGGGTGTGACAGTATATATGTTTCCGTCAACCCTGATATCTGCACCAAGGCTTCTGAGAGCTGACACAGTAGCCTCAATGTCAAGGGATGTTGTGTCAATCTGCAGACAACTCTCTCCCTCGGCCAACGCAGCACAGATAAGCATTCTGTGAGCTACTGACTTTGAAGAAATCGCATCAATTTCACCTGTTAACTTTTTCGGTGTAATTACAACTTGCATATTATATCAACCTTAAAAAATCT
The DNA here is from genome assembly GCA_045649705.1 of Acutalibacteraceae bacterium. Lineage (GTDB taxonomy): Bacteria > Bacillota > Clostridia > Oscillospirales > Acutalibacteraceae > SIG575. Next base: position 2,117 of record JAZRQI010000111.1, on the reverse strand, counting down.
TCAACTGTTAGTTTTACTCTCACACATTTTCCCATTCTTTCGGGAACAATAAATGAAATGTTTTTACCGCTTATTTTTTTGTCACTTAATGCAAACTTACCGAGAGTTTCTGTTGTGTAAGGACATTCTGTTTTCAGTCCGTTATTTTCACAAGCCTCTCTGATTTCATCTGCGAGAAAAACAGAAGTCAGATTGTTTTTTAATGCAATATCCGCTACCAGGACCATTCCCATTGCTACGGCAGTTCCGTGAGAAATCTGAAATTTGCTCTCTGCTTCAATGGCGTGACCTAATGTATGGCCAAAGTTGAGAAGCTGTCTTCTGCCTGTGTCAAACTCATCTTCATTTACAATATCTCTCTTTATTTCCACACATCTTGCGATGATTTCTTCTATGTTTTCTTTTACGTTACCCTTTTTAACTTTTTCAAATAATTCCTCATCTGCGAGGACGCCGTACTTGATGACTTCTGCCATACCGTCGGCAAAAATATCATCTTCAAGAGTATTTAAAAATTCTGTATCACACAAAACAAGCTGAGGCTGATTAAAAACACCTGCAAGGTTTTTTCCCGCTTTAAGATTCACGGCAGTTTTTCCGCCCACAGAAGAATCTACTGCTGAGAGAAGTGTTGTGGGGACCTGAATAACGCTGATACCCCTGAGAAAAAGTGCTGCGGCAAGACCTGTCAGGTCACCTGTCACACCTCCGCCAAGAGCTACGAGAACATCTGACTTTGTAAAGTGTTTTTCAGCCAACACTTCAAGAAGCGAAAAGAGAACCTCGGGTGACTTTGATTTTTCACCGTTGGGGAAAACAAAGAATTCATTTTCAATTCCCTTTTCATCTAAAATATTTTTAACTTTATCTGAATGAAAGGATGCTACTTTGTCATCGGTAACCACCATAACTTTTGCATTTTTGAAAAGCTCTGTAATTTTTTCAGGCAACATATTTATTACGTCTTTGCCGATTATTACATCGTAAATTTCAGACGCGTTTACCGTAACTGTTCTCATCCTTTGTCTCCCCTTTTTATGCCGAATAAATTTCCAGCTTGTTAAGTGTTGCAAAGCCTCTTGTTTTTTCAATCACAATTTTCACTGCACTTGTAACCATGGGCTTTTGCGGTAAAATAAGTTTTTTATAACCTATTACTGTATGGCTTTCTGCCTTTCTGAACTTTTTACCCTCAAGGGTATAGATTGAAAATTCTTCAACCTGCTGACCTGTGGCAATGTTTTCGCCAAGTTCAATAAGCTTTATGATTTTTTGTCCAGGAAAAGTAACTGTAATTTCGATTTTGTCGTTTGTCTTTCCTGAATCAAAATATGTATTATCGTCTTTTTTAAGATTCTGAACAGAATTTTCTCCACAGTTTGCAGTGATTTCAGACATTTTCAAAAGAGGATTTTTTGTGAGCATCTCCATATCAACGCCAAAGCTCTGCAAGGTAACTGTTTCTTCCTCGTGGATTTTTCCTCTCTGGTCAATGGGAATGCCAATCTGTAACACTCCGTTTGCACCGACAACAGAGAAATAGTAATCTTTCAGCTTCTGCAAAGACTTTGTTACCAAGTCTTCCTCCCTGTTATAGAACCAACTGTCTCTTACGGATACATCGGCAAAGTAGGGCTGCCAACAAAGTGCATTTGCTTTTTTCAGTACCTTACGGCTGCCCAGGTCAAGCTCCATCTTGCCTATACCGTCAGGTGTTCTGAACGTTGCAGGTGCTGAATTATCAGACTTTGTCATTTTCTGCCACTCATAAACAGGTTTCACTATGCTCCATTCCTCAGGTCTGCACACCATACGGTTATTACCCATATGTCTCGCATCGGGGCCGTTGGAAATTACTGCATCAGGTTGAAGTGAATGTATGAGATTACAGATTTTTTCAAGATTCACATCGGGCTTTTCTCCACCTAAGTCAAACTTTACTTCGTAGATTTCTCCGTAAGATGTGAGAAGCTCCGTAAGCTGAGACAGAATCAGGTTTTCAAGGTCTTCACCTTTTTTATCCGTATTTCTGTCGCAAAGTGAAAAGCTGAAACCGAATTTCATATTTTCTTTTCTGCATTCATCTGACAGTTCCTTTATGATATCGCCCTGACCGT
>JAZRQI010000110.1:0-2398 GCA_045649705.1 Acutalibacteraceae bacterium | reverse complement strand
CACGCTGATTCACCGCAGATTGCACCCTATCTTCCCATACGCAGTACAGTTGCAAACAGATATCTTGTAGGCAAACTCATTGATTATAACGGTGACGGTGCATCATATATGGGCTGGGACCTGAGCACAAAGTCAGCAGTTGTTATCCGAGAATTTATGCCTGATGCTATTGCGGCAAGAAACCTTGGTAAAACAGAGGTTCTTCCCTTGCCCGGCAAAGAAGAAGTATATTACGACTGTCTTCAGAGTTTTACAGAACTCTGGCGTAAGCTTATGCGCCTGACAGGACTTTCTGCACTTGTGGAAGTTTTCGATATTATTGAAGAAAATAATACCGCTTATGCAATTGAAGAATATGTTGACGGAATTACACTCAGAGAGTATCTTCTGAGAACTCCCACAGGATATATTTCCTGGGAAAAAGCAAGACCCTTGTTTATGCCCGTTCTCTCAACTCTCGGTAATCTTCACACATCAGGAATTATCCACAGAGGAATTTCTCCCACAACACTTATGATTGCTCCTGATGGTAAACTCCGTATCACAGGTTTCAGCATAAATCGTGTAAGAAGTGCAAAGAGTGAGCTTAATCCTCAGCTGTTTGCAGGTTATGCTGCAATTGAACAGTACGGCTTTGACGGCAAACAGGGTCCTTGGACAGATATCTATGCCTTTGCGGCAGTTCTTTACAGAGCACTTATCGGCTCTGATCCCATTGATGCTACATCAAGAGTCACAAACGACAGACTTATGATTCCCGGTAAGTTTGCAGAACAGCTCCCTGCTTACGTAATCAACGGACTTATCAATGCCTTACAGATTTATCCCGAAGACAGAACAAGAAACGTTGAACAGTGCAGAGCAGAACTCTCAGCAGCACCAAGTGCGGCTGTACAGTGGGATGATAACCCCACTCAGATGATGCCGAGAGAAAGCAGTAAAGTTCCCAATGATTTCCTTGACGGAAATGATGCGCCAGAAAAGGACTATACTCTCCGTAAGGAAAATAAAAAAGACATTAAAACAACACTGATTGTAGTTTTAAGTGTTATACTGATTGTTGCTGCGATAGTAATAGGTATCACAGCAATTTCAGGCGGAAACGAAGAAGAAACAACTACAGACCCTGCAGTTTCTGCTGATGATGAGGGATATGTTGTGGTTCCTGAGCTTAAAGGTTGGCTTTATACGGACAGACAGACTCAGTTGGGTGCACTGTTCAATTTCAGCCTTAAATATGAATTCAGTGAAGAATTTGAAGAAGGACAGATTATAAGCCAGTATCCTGAAAGCGGAGAAAAAGTACGCAAAGGTTCAACGATCAGCGTTGTTGTAAGTAAAGGACCGAAATCAATCAAATTGATAAACGTTGTAGGTCTTCAGTACAATGAGGCTAAGGCAAAGCTTGAAGAAATCGGTTTCAAGGTTGTCAAAGCAAGTAAACCTGTTGACAATGACGGCTCTCACGCAGCAGACACAGTTTACAGAATGAGTCCCTCGAACTTTGACGGTGAATACGACAAGGGTGATGAGGTTATGCTTGAAGTATGGGGTGAAATCGTAACGGTGACAGAACCTCCCGTTGAAGACACACCTACGGATGAATCTACCGAAGACAATACAGAAGATTCAGAAAATCTTTTCCCTGATTTCGGATGGTAAATAAAAAATAAAACCTGCTTTCTTTCGCTGACACCACATAAGGCAGTATTTCTTTTAAATGTGAACTTACGGCACAATAATGCGTTAAAACCCATCGATACGCGACAGCGTTATCGATGGGTTTTGCCTTTTCTTGCACACGCAATTTCGCATTTTAAAGTGCTTCGCAGTTTCGTAGAAAAGCAAAATTGCTTGAATTGAAACCAAAAATGCAGCAAGGCTACCGCCTTGCGAGGCTTTTGGTGATAATACAAGGAATTTTGTTCGAGAAACAAAAACTTCCTTATGTGGTGTCAGCGTTGGAAAGCAGGTTTTTGTTATCTTAAAATATTCTTTCTCTTGTATAGTTATTGTCTTTTGAAAGCTTGTAAATACCTCTTTCGGGGACACCTGAAACTCCGCTGATTTCACCGTCAACCATAACCAGGGCAGCATCGCCGTCAACTCCGATTCCGTCAAGGTCCTGACTTGATACTACGTTGTCAAAGCTCTGCCAGTATTCGCTGTGGTAGTGAGGACAGTTGCATCCGGGGATAAGACCGAGACAGTCGATAAACATAAATTCGGCATTTTCACCGCAATCGTCATATCCTCTTTCGAACCAGCACATTCCGCCTGATGATGAACCTGAAAGAACGATACCTTTTTCGTAAGCTTCCTTGAAAACTTCTGTGGCACCTGTTCTGTTCCATACATCCATAAGGAATTTCAGATTTCCGCCACCTACAAAAATGAT
>JAZRQI010000109.1:0-3165 GCA_045649705.1 Acutalibacteraceae bacterium | reverse complement strand
GAAAAATTTATATCCTCTTAAAACAAAACCTAACCGTTGTTGGAGATGCTATCTTGGCGGAAAACTCATTGATGTAATGAGAGAAGAAGAAAATCCCACCGACGGATATTTCCCCGAAGACTGGCTTGCAAGTACAGTTGTGGCAGTAAATCCTGACAGAGAAGGTAAGCCCGAATTTGAAGGTTTGAGCGTTGCCATTCTTGCTGACGGAAGTGAAAGATATCTGAGAGATCTGATTGAAGAAAATCCCGAAGCATATCTTGGTAAAAATCACGTTGAGAAATTCGGCACAAACTTAGGTGTTCTTGCAAAATTCCTTGACTCTGCTGAGAAACTGCCTGTACAGTGCCATCCCGACAAAAAAGCCGCTAAGGATTTCTTCAAATCAGACTACGGCAAAACAGAAGCCTGGTTCATCCTTGACGGCAGAACTATTGACGGTGAAGACCCTTACATCCTTATGGGATTCAAAGAAGGTGTTACAAAAGAAATGTGGCGTGACCTCTTTGAAAAGCAGGACATCAAAGGCATGGACAACTGTATGCACAAAATCCGTGTAAAACCCGGTGATGTGTTTATCATTGAAGGCGGTTGCCCTCATGCAATCGGTTCAGGCTGTCTGCTGCTTGAAATCCAGGAGCCTACCGACTATACAATCAGTATGGAAAAATATAATTCTCAAGGTGAACCCAATCCCGAAGACCTTATCCATATGGGCATCGGATATGACAAAATGTTCGAGTGTTTCCATTACGACAACTTCACTCCTGAGGAAGTTCTCAGAAACTACAAACTTGAACCCTCTGTTGATGAAGAAAACGAAAACTACAGAATCACAACTCATATCTCCTATGAGAGAACACCTATTTTCTCACTGAAACGTCTTGATGTTTTCAATTCATACACAAGAGAAAAAGCCGAAAGACCGTCATCACTTTCAGTAATTGACGGCAACGGCAAAATTACATTTGACGGCGGAGAAATTGATATTGTAAAAGGTGACTGCATCTTTATTCCAAAGGAAACAGTATCTTTCACCGTTACAGGCAATGTTTCACTTATTGAATGTCTGCCTCCCCAGATATAAAGGAGAATCACTATGAAAATTATCGCTAAAAAAGAAGTTATAAACAAAGCAGGTACACCTACAGATAACTGTCACGCTTCAACTGTACTCCCTCTTGACAACGGAGAAGTTCTCGCATCCTGGTTCGGCGGAACAAAAGAGGGCAAGGACGACGTAAGAATTTTTGTAAGCAAAAGAGTAAACGGAGAATGGCAGACTCCCTGCAGAATTGCCGTTGACGAGGAAACTCCTCACTGGAATCCCGTTCTCTTTAAACTGAATGACGGCAGAATTGCACTTTACTTCAAATACGGAAAATCAATTGCCCTTGTATGGAAAACCTACGTTACATATTCATCAGACAATGGCGACACCTGGACTACTCCTGTAGAATTGGTTGAGGGCGACACATCAGGCGGCAGAGGCCCTGTAAAAAACAAGCCCATCTACCTTGCTGACGGAACACTCCTTGCTCCTGCATCTCACGAACCCACAAAAGAAACATGGGCAGCATTCTGCGATATTTCAAAAGACAACGGAAAAACCTGGGAAATGTCAGCTTATGTTCCCGCAGGAATCGGTGAAGATTTAGTTCCTCTGATTCAGCCCACATTGTGGGAGGATGATAAGGGTGACATTCATATGCTCCTTCGTTCTTCTAAAGAAAGAGTTTTCAGAAGTGACTCCACTGACGGTGGCAGAACCTGGTGCAAAGCATACGACACAGGTCTTTTAAATCCTAACAGCGGTATCGACCTTGTTCGTGATAAAGATGAAATTTATCTCGTTTACAACCCCACAGACAAAAACTGGGGTGACAGAACTCCCCTTCTTCTTGCAGTGTCAAAAGATAACGGTGACACCTGGCAAGACATCCTTACTTTTGAAGAAGCAGAAGTAGGCAGAGAAGAAGACGTTGAATATTCATACCCTGCAATTACCGCACACAACGGCAAACTTCACATCACATACACTTATAACAGAGTAAGCATCGTGTATTGGGAAGTTGAAGTGAAATAATATTTTTCTAAAAAACAATAATCAGACAGAGGCTCCCCTTAAAAATGCAAGGGGAGCTGTCATTTTCACAAAAAATGACTGAGGGGATTTTTCGTTGAAATTACTTGTTTACTGCGGCAATTCCGCCTAAAGCACCGCCCAGTAACATTAGCAGTGACATAATTGCAGTACGTAAGCCTATATCTTTTACAACTACAAGTAAAACTGCACAGATAAACACAATTACAGGCAGTGACACAAGAATCCCTGACATAAGACCTTTTTCATAAGTCTTTCTCAGAGACAGAAAAGCACCTGCAAAAACAGATAAAAGTGAAACAAAGAAAACAAAAATATTCTGCATTGAATCAGAAAGTCCCGCTTTGACCACAACAAACGCTAAAATCAACATAAACACAAAAAAGAATACAACTGAAAAAAGACTTCCACACATTATTCTTTTAACAAATGCAGTACGTGAATTTTCACTTTCCGGGGAAGATATTCTTCTCTTTCGTTTTTTTGGCATAAAAACACCTCCATATCAAATTGATATGGAGGATTTTTCTTTGGTATGACTTAATCAGTCTTCTTTTTTGCTTTTCTTTGCTTTTGCTTCTTCGATTCTTGCCTGCTTTGCTTCATCCTGAGCTTTCTTAGCAGCTTCTCTTTCAGCCTTAAGCTTTTCTGTTGCAGTGTTGTTAGTCTGAACAGCCCAACGCATAATTCTCATCTTAACTCTGTCAGCACCTGTTTCGATGATGATAGAATCTTCTTTGATTGTTACGATTCTGCCCATAATACCGCCGATTGTTGTGATTTCGTCACCAATCTGGAGGTTTTCACGGAGCTGCTGTTCTTCCTTCTGTCTCTTTTTCTGAGGTCTGATTGATGTGAAATACATAAGAACAAAAAGACCGCCCATAAGAAGGAACATGGGAAGCATTGACTGTTTGCTACCGTCTGCTGAAGCTGAATTACCGCCGCCAAACAAGTTGCCGAACAAACTGAGTGCATTATAAATCATTTCAATTTTCCTTTCTTTTCCAAAGTGTACTATGATAGTATAAACGAAAATCAGAATATAATCAAGTCTTTTT
>JAZRQI010000108.1:0-2436 GCA_045649705.1 Acutalibacteraceae bacterium | reverse complement strand
ATTACAAAATGAAGATGAGGGCCTGTTGACCTGCCGGTTGACCCTACAAGGGCAATTGTTTCACCGCTTCGCACCACCATACCTTCTTCTGCAATGATTTCGGAACAGTGGAGATATCGTGTCACAAGACCGTCAGAATGAGTAAGTTCAATATATTTTCCGCTTACATCATCGTAATCTACATTTGTCACAGTGCCGTAGTATGCAGCTTTTATTTTTTCTCCCTCGTTTGCTGAAATGTCAAGTCCTGAATGAAAGGAAAAAGTTTTGGTTACGGGATTTATTCTGTAGCCGAAAGGTGAGGAAATTGAACCGCTGACAGGAACACAGATTTCACTTGATATGTAATAGGGTGAAAATGAAGTTCCCGTCTGAGGAGCGAAGACAGAAATATCATCACCGCCCTGAGGGTAGGAATAACTTTTGATTTTTGCCCATACTTCTTTTACAGTCATATCATTTTTCATAATCTGAGAATATGATTCTTTCAGAATTTCAAAGTTATGAGGACTTACCTTTTTTACAGCGAAAAGTCCGCCCATAAGTAAAGCCACAACTAAAATCTGTACTGCAATTATGTGTGTGAAGAAGTCACGTTTGTTTTCATCGTTTTTTATTCTTGTTCTGTGAAATTCACTGTTTGTTACGTTGAGAATTTCTTTTTCATCAGGCATAAAAACACCTCCTTACAAATTACTATGCAAGGAGGTAATTTTTTATTCTGTTATTTCTTCTTCATCTTCTCCGGGTACATAGGGAACTTCAGCAATAACTTCAAACTTTCTGCCGCGTGACCATATTCCGGGAGTGATTCTTATGGCGTAACCGCAACCGCCAGGCATAAGCCATTCGTGCATTTGTGCTTCGGGGATTCCGAAAGCAGAAAGCAGATACATAATAACTCCGCCGTGAGTGAAAATCGCCGCTTTTGTTGTGCCTGTTTTAAGAAGACCGTCAACAATTTTGATAAAGCAGTTTGCAACTCTGTTTGCAAACGCTTCATTGCTCTCACCGAAAGGAGGTTCAACTCCCGGCTCGCCTGAAAGCCAACGTGCAAAGAGCTCGTTTTCTTTCAGTTCTTCTGCAGTTCTGCCCTCATATTCGCCGAAGTTATATTCGATAAGGTCGTTGATAACGATTGCCTGTTTGTCAGGGAAAACAAGTTCGGCAGTTTTTTTGCATCTTTTGAGAGGACTTGTGAAAACTGCGTCAACATAAGGATAGTCATAATCCTCTTTCATTTGTTTTATCTGTTTGATTCCGTCTTCACTCAGTTCAACATCTGTGTGGCCGATATATTTTCCCTCAAGGTTAGAGTCGGTGAGACCGTTTCTGTAAAAATAAATATAGTATGATTTCATTTCAAGTTTATCCTTTGATAAGTTCGTTATAGAGTCTGATATAGTCGTTTGCAGACTTCTTCCAGCTGTTGTCACATTCCAGTGCACGTTTTACAAGTGTGTTCCAACCATCACGGTTTCTGTAACCTTCAAGTGCACGGCGGATTGTGTACATCATATCGTGTGCATTGTAGCTTGCGAAAGTGAAGCCGTTACCCTCGTTGTCACCGCTGTCTGAAATTGAGTCTTTAAGACCGCCTGTTTCTCTGACAATGGGGATTGAACCGTATCTAAGTGCCACCATCTGAGAAAGTCCGCAGGGCTCACTCTTTGAGGGCATAAGGAACAAGTCTGTACCTGCATAGATTTTCTTTGCAAGGTCGGGGATGAAACCGAGTTTCAGACCTACCTTGTCAGGATATTTTTCAGCAAGGTATTTGAAGAAGCTTTCATACTGCCAGTCACCTGAACCGAGAACCACAAGTTGCATATCCTCTGTTGTGAGAAGTTCTTCCATAACAGTCTTCACAAGGTCAAGACCTTTGTGGTCAACAAGACGTGATACAATACCCATAAGAGGTACATCTTCACGCTGAGGAAGTGAGAAATGCTCCTGGAGTTTCTGTTTGTTTATTTTCTTTGCAGAGAAATCTTCTGCTGAGAAGTTGGCATATATATTTTTGTCTGTTTCGGGGTCATAGAGAACGGTGTCAATACCGTTGAGAATACCGCTGAGCTTGAACTGTCTGTCACGGAGAATTCCGTCAAGACCGTGGCTGAACCAGGGGTCAAGAATTTCTTCTGAATATGTGGGGCTGACAGTTGTGACAGCGTTTGCACACTCAATTGCACCCTTCATAAAGTTTACGTCACCGTCATAGTCAAGTATCCCTGCACTTTCTTCGGGAATACCTACAACGTCGTTGAGCAGTTCTCTGCCGTAAACACCCTGATATGCAATGTTGTGGATTGTGAAAATAGTTTTGATGTTTTCATAACCGGGTTTGTTTGCATAGAAAAGTGAATAGTAAACGGGAGTCAGTGCAGACTGCCAGTCGTTACAGTGGATGATATCGGGTTTCAAACCGATATGAGG
>JAZRQI010000107.1:0-9520 GCA_045649705.1 Acutalibacteraceae bacterium | reverse complement strand
ATTGTAATTGATAAACTTTATGATTGCGAACCTGATGCCGGTCTCGGCAACGGCGGTTTAGGCAGACTCGCAGCCTGTTACCTTGACGGTCTCGCAACACAGGGCTATCCTGCAATGGGCTACTCAATTCTTTACGAGTTCGGTATTTTCAAACAGCTTATTGTTGACGGTTGGCAGAACGAGCTTCCCGACAACTGGCTTCCCGGCGGTGAAGTATGGCTTGCAAAAAAGGACAGCCGTGCTGTAGAAGTTACTTTCGGTGGTGATGTGGTTGACACATGGGACGACAAATATCACCACGTTGAAATCGTAAACCCCACAAGAATCAAAGCTGTTCCCTATGATATGTACGTTGCAGGTAAAGACGGCAAGGGTGTCAGCGTTCTCCGTCTGTGGTCTGCAAAAGCTCCCGGCATTGATATGAAAGAATTCAATAACGGTAATTATCTTAAAGCTGTTGAAGAAAATGCAATGGCTGAAGTTATCAGCAAGATTCTTTATCCCGGTGACAACCATCCGGAAGGTAAAAGCCTCCGTCTTAAGCAGCAGTATTTCTTTGTTTCTGCTTCAATCCAGGATATTATCAGCCGTCATCTGAGAAAATACGGTTCACTCGATAATCTTCCCGAAAAGGTTGCAGTTCACATTAACGATACCCATCCCACACTTGCAATTCCCGAAATCATGAGAATTCTTCTTGACGAATGCGGTTACGGTTGGGATGATGCATGGAACATCGTTACAAAGACTGTTGCTTACACAAACCATACAGTTATGAAAGAAGCTCTTGAATGCTGGCCCGTAGGTCTGTTCAGAATGCTTCTTCCCAGAATCTATCAGATTGTTAAGGAAATCGACAACAGATACCGTTCATTTGTATGGAACTCAACAGGGGATGCAAACAAAGTTGAAGAAATGGCGATTGTTTCAGGTGACGAGTCAGTTGTCCGTATGGCAAACCTCTGCGTTGCAGCAAGCCACAGCGTAAACGGTGTTTCATCACTTCACAGTCAGATTCTTAAAGACACTGTTTTCAACAGTTTCTATAATATTACTCCCGACAAATTTAAGAACGTTACAAACGGTATTGCTCACAGACGTTGGCTCTGTCAGTCCAACCCCAGACTCTGTACACTTCTTAACGACCTTATCGGTGACGGATATATTCTTGACGGAAACGAGCTTGAAAAACTCAGAAAGTATTCTGATGATTCTGCAGTTCTTGAAGAACTTTCAAAAATCAAAACTGCAAATAAAGCAGATTTTGCAAAACTCATCAAGCAGACAAACGGTATTGTGGTTGACCCCAACTCAGTCTTCGACGTGCAGGTAAAACGTCTCCACGAATACAAACGTCAGCATCTCAATGCTTTCAACATTCTTTCAAGATACCTTGCAATCAAGGCAAATCCCAATGGAAACTGGGTTCCCAGAACTTATATTTTCGGTGCAAAAGCTGCTCCCGGATATGAAATGGCAAAGCGTATCATCAACTTCATCCACGCTCTTGCAGACGTAATCAACAACGACGCATCAATAAACGGACTTCTTAAAGTTGTTTATATGCAGGAATATAACGTTACAATGGCTGAAAGACTTATGCCCGCAGCAGACATCAGTGAACAGATTTCTCTCTGCGGTACAGAAGCCAGCGGTACAGGTAATATGAAACTGATGATTAACGGTGCAATCACAATGGGTACACTTGACGGTGCAAACGTTGAAATCAATCAGGCAGTAGGCGATGAGAATATGTTCCTCTTCGGTATGAGAACCGAGGAAGTAATGAAGCTTCAGAGAGAAGGCTATGTTCCCATGAATTATTATGAGAACAATGCTGAACTCCACGCAGTTATTGACTATATTCTCGGGGGACTGGGCGGTAAGAAATTCCCCGAAATTGCAGCAACTATTCTTCATCACGACCCCTATATGGTTCTTGCAGATTTCGCAGACTACTCAAAGGCACAGAAACTCTCAGACCAGGTATGGCTTGACAGTGAAAAATGGAACAAAATGTCACTTGAAAATATTGCAGGTGCAGGTATATTCGCAGCGGACAGAGCAATCAACGAATATGCTAAAAATATCTGGAACGCTCACAGCACTTTTTAAATTTTTCAATGAAAAATCCCCTCGTTAAGAGGGGATTTTTTACGCTCACAATCAGTTGCTTTTTTTATAATACAAATACGAATAAACCGTAGGTACAATTACCATCAGTGCAACTATTGAGAAGAAAATAATAAATGATTCAAAAATTGCAGTTGCACATATTACAATTCCGCCAATTACCCAGAGAACTCCTGCCATACGATGAGTTTTGTTCCAGTTTTCCTCATTTTCAAGTGTCCACGGAAGCTTTATTCCCATTGTATAGCTCTGTCTGCATTTAGGAAGATAGTTGCCGATTATTATAAACAGCAGTCCCATAAAAATAATCACGCCGGAAACAAATCTTATTTCCTTACCTAAGGCAATAAGATATACCATTGTATTCATAACAATTGAAATTGCAGGGCAAATCCATAAAACAATTGAAAACATTTTAGGATTTATTTCTTTGTGTTTTGGGTCAAGTTTTGTTGCAAAAACGCAAAACCAGTGAACCACCAGAAGCAATAAAGGTAATCCTAAAACTGCAAAAGCCTTTGAACTGTATCCATCAGCCTGACCATTGAATCCCCAATGGGTTGCTATTGTGTCGGGTAAATCGTTCCATAAAAACAGACCGATTATCACAGGTATCAAAATAGCAATTGATGTAAGAATCAACTTTCCTTTATTTTGTTTAATCACTATCATCGTCTCCTTTCAAATCTGTTAACCATAACATAACATCCTCAAGAACTGATGTGTTAATCTCATAAATAATGTATTTTCCGTCACGGGTATCTCTGATTAAATCTGCATCTTTAAGAACTGACAGATGACGTGAAACAGATGCCATCGTCACGTCAAACTTTTCTGCGATTTCTCCCGCAGTCATTTTTCCCTTTTTAAGCAAATTCAGAATTTCTCTCCTTATAGGGTCTGCAAGAGCTTTCAGCGTATTCTGTAAACTCAAAAAAACACCTCTTTCTATAAAAACAAATTATTCACTACAAATTAACATTTAACAATTAGGTTAAATGTTAAATAAACTATATCATACCTTTTGGGTGTTGTCAAGTATGGACAAGGTGAAAAATTTATGGTATCATAATATAAACAAACGAGTAGGAGGCAGTAAATGAAAAAGAACTCTTCAATTTTTAAACTTGTGTCTTTCATTCTTGCAGTGATTTCGATAACATTTGTTTTCACTTCCTGTGAAGCAAAACCAGAACCACCTGAAGATAAGGCATTTTCACTTATTATGGATTTTTCACAGACAACCGTAAAGTTGGGTGAAAAAGTCACATACAGAGCAATACTTACAAATGCAGAAAATGAGAGTTATACTCTCACACATGCAGCAGACCTTATTCACCTTTACGTTGTGAAGCCTGAAAATTATATTGACCCTGAATCGCATATAGCTTTATCTGATGCAATTATTTCTGAAACCAGTATTGCACCTCACGGCCAAGTTGAAGCTTTTTACGATTTTGTTCCCACAGAAAAAGGGGAATACATCCTCAAAGCATATTCCTGTTTCATGATTGAGGGAAAAGATACAACAAAAGAATATTTTTATGAATGTGAAAAAATGACTATTACGGTCGTTTAAAATGAAAGAAGGAATAAAAATGATTTATAAGTTAGGTTCATTTGTACCGGATACAAAATTAGTTTATGTTTTGCTTATCCTGTTTTCATTTGTCAGCGTTTTCGCTCTTCTGAAAATTTTCAAAAATAAACTTCCTGCAGACCAGGGCAGAGATTTTGCCTTTAACGGAAAACTTTCACGAGGCAAGGCAAGAGGTGCCGGTATCATATTTATTATATGCTTCATTGTAGCATCTGCACTTTTTGTTTCAATTTCACCCGAATATATCGCTTATTACGCTTTGATCTTTGCAGGTATGTTGTCAGGATATCTTGATGACAGAGCAGAAAAACCCTGGGGTGAATACAAAAAGGGAATTATTGATTTAGCAATTTCTTTCCTCCTTGCGCTGACATTTGCAAACTTCAATTCAGGTCTTCTTAACATTGACCTTTTCTTTGTAAGCTTTGCAGTTAACAAATGGATTTTCATTGCAATCGCAACAATCTTCTTCTGGTTGATGATAAACGCAACAAACTGCACAGACGGCATCGACGGATTCTGCGGTTCACTTTCAATCAACTCGATGATTTCAATTATCATTATCGGTGCAATTCTCGGTATGGATGCCACACATGTGGAAACAATGATTGCAATGATTTTCGCAATTGTAGCATATCTCTGGTTCAACGCTGAACCCAGTACAATTCTTATGGGTGATGCAGGTTCACGTGCAATCGGACTTTTCCTTGGTCTTTCAATTCTGAAAACTGGCAATATTGTTCTCGCAATTCCTCTTTGCTTCCTTATTCTTCTTGACGGACTTATCGGGATTTTCAAGATTGTACTTATCAGATTCCTTAAAATCAATGCTCTTAAAAATATCCGCACACCTTTACACGACCACTTCAGAAAAAACAAAGGCTGGTCAAACACTCAGGTTATTTTCAGATTCAATATGATTCAGGCACTTATTTCTGTGTTGGTTATCTTCCTTTTAAAATAAAGTCATTCGGATACAATAAAAAAATCCTGCATCTTGCGATGCAGGATTTTTTATTGTTAAGTAAAACTTATTTGAGTTCAACTTTTGCGCCAACTTCTTCAAGTTTAGCTTTTGCTGCTTCAGCATCTTCTTTAGATACTGCTTCTTTAAGTGTTTTGGGAGCGCCATCAACGATAGCTTTTGCTTCTGCAAGGCCAAGACCTGTGATTTCACGAACAGCTTTGATAACCTTGATTTTTTCTGCGCCAACGTCTGCGAGAACAACGTCAAATTCTGTTTTCTCTTCAGCTGCTGCTGCGCCGCCATCAACGGGAGCTGCTACTGCTACTGCAGCTGCTGCTGATACGCCGAATTCTTCTTCTACTGCTTTAACGAGTTCTGAGAGTTCAAGAACTGTAAGAACTTTGAGTTCTTCAATGATTGCATTGATTTTATCTGATGCCATTTTAAATTTCCTCCAAATTATAATATTATAGTAATAAATTTTGTTTTTTCTCTGTTTAAGAGTTTAATTATTCAGCAGCTTCTTCTGCTGCGGGAGCGCCTTCACCCTGCTTGTCGACAATAGCCTGTACAGCACGAGCAAAAGATGCGATGGGAGCATTGAATACGTTGCAAACAGTTGCGAGCAATACTTCTCTTGAGGGAAGTTTTGCAAGGCTGTCGATTTTTTCAACGCTGATAACTTCACCATCAAGGTAACCTGACTTAATGTTGAACTTTTCCTTATCCTTTGAAGCATATTTGCTAAGGATTCTTGCAGCTGCAACATAGTCATCTTTACAAGTAGCAATAGCAGTTGTGCCTTCAAGGCATTCTGACATTGCTTCAAGGTTTGTACCCTGAATAGCGAGCTTGAGAAGTGTGTTCTTTACAACAGTGTACTTAACACCTGCTTCTCTGAGTTCTTTACGAAGCTGTGTATCGTCAGCAACATTGATACCTTTGTAGTCAACGATAACACCTGTGCATGATTCAGCGATTTCTGCTGAAAGGTCAGCAACAAGCTGCTTCTTCTGTTCTAATACAGCAACACTTGGCATCCGAGATTTCACCTCCTGAAAGATTTTATATATCTGAGAGCCAAGGATTTTGGTAAAAATAAACCCTTTCCCGAAAGACGGGAAAGGGACATAAATACTCAAAATGAGTTTGTTCCTTACCTGGGCAGGCGTTCATCACATTATACCCTTGCGGGAACCTGCTGTCTTCGGCTCAGATGACATATTGAATTTTACAACAAATAAACTGATTTGTCAACAGTTAGGCTGAAATTAACCGAGCTTTGCAGGGTTGATTTTCACGCCGGGGCCCATTGTTGAAGCAAGAGCGCATGAACGGATGTACTGGCCTTTTGCTGCTTCGGGCTTAGCTTTGATGATAGCGCTGAGAAGCACATCAAAGTTTTCTTTAAGTTTGTCTGCACCAAAAGATGCTTTACCGATGGGGCAGTGGATGATGTTTGTTTTGTCAAGACGGTATTCAATCTTACCTGCTTTAGCTTCGTTAACAGCCTTAGCTACGCCAGGAGTAACTGTACCTGCCTTGGGGCTGGGCATAAGTCCACGGGGACCGAGAACTTTACCGAGACGACCAACAAGACCCATCATGTTGGGTGTTGCGATAGCAACGTCGAAATCCATGAAGCCTTCGCCCTGGATTTTTGCTACGAGGTCTTCAGCACCTACTACTTCAGCACCTGCAGCTACTGCAGCTTCAGCGTCATCGCCTTTAGCGAAAACAGCTACGCGAACTGTTTTACCTGTACCGTTGGGGAGAACTACAGCGCCTCTAACCTGCTGGTCAGCGTGACGTGAGTCAACACCAAGACGTACGTGTACTTCAACAGTTTCATCAAATTTAGCAGTTGCAGTCTTAACAGCGATGTCAAGAGCTTCTTCTACTTCATAAAGTTTTGTTCTGTCGATCAGTTTAGCACTGTCAACGTATTTTTTTCCGTGTTTCATAATTTACCTCCCAATAGTGGTTAAATCGGATTTTTCCTCCCACGGGGGAGCATTAATCTACGACTGTTACGCCCATTGAACGAGCTGTACCTGCGATCATGCTTGCAGCTGATTCAACACTTGAAGCGTTCAAGTCGGGCATTTTCTGCTCTGCGATCTTTGTGATCTGTTCTTTTGTGATTGTTGCAACCTTTGTCTTATTCGGTACGCCTGAACCACTCTCGATACCGCAAGCCTTTTTAATGAGAACTGCAGCAGGGGGAGTTTTTGTAACGAATGAGAATGTACGGTCTGCGTAAACTGTGATTACAACAGGAATGATAAGTCCCATATCATTCTTTGTTCTTTCGTTGAACTCTTTAGTGAAAGCCATGATGTTAACACCATGCTGACCAAGAGCGGGACCTACCGGCGGAGCCGGTGTTGCTTTTCCAGCAGGAATCTGAAGCTTGATAAAGCCTACTACCTTCTGAGCCATTTTTTGCACCTCCAAAATTATGTGGTTATGCGGGGCGATGAGAATAAATTTTCGCTCCTCCCACGTCGGACACAGTCAGAGTGTCCTGTGCATAATTTAACGGGAATCCCGTAAATTATCAAAATCAGTCTTCGGCAACTTCAACCTGGTCGAGTTCCATCTCAACAAGTGTTTCTTTACCGAACAATGCAGAAACTGTTACCTTAACAACATTGTTTTCAGTATCAATTTCTTCTACGACACCTGAGAATCCATCGAAAATACCATCGATGATATTAACAAGGTCGCCCACCTGATAACTAACCTCAACTGAGTGTTTTTCAACACCGAGCTTAAGAACCTCATCATTTGAAAGAGGTGTAGGTTTGCTGTCAGGGCCGACGAAACCTGTAACGCCTCTTGTGTGACGGATAACATACCATGCTTCGTCAGACATTGAGGGCTGGTCGTCATCATCATAAGTAACAGCAACTTTTACGAGAACGTATCCCGGGAAAATCTTGCGTTCAACTTCTCTTTTCTTGTCGTCTTTGATTTCCGTAACAATTTCAGTCGGGATTTTAACTTCTAAAATCTGATCGTGCATTTTACGGTTCTCAACAACTTTTTCAATATTAGTTGCTACCTTATTTTCGTAACCTGAGTAGGTATGAACTACATACCATTTTGAATTAGCGGACATTTATTCTCCTCCAATCAAAGAGAACTGAACAGATTTGCAGCTGTTTTTGATGCTGATTTTCCGTATTTTTCCGCGAGTTCCATAACTCCGTCAACACCGAGTGACAGGAGCCAGTCCACAAGCCAGATACCTGCGCCGATAACAAGAACGGCAAGAAGTACTACGCCTGTGCTTTTGATAACTTCTTTTGCACCGGGCCAAACAATTTTCTTTGTTTCGCCTCTGAAGTCTTTAACGAAGCTTTTGATTGCTTTACCCGCACGGACAAAGATGTTGCCTTTTTTAGCTTTAGGCGCATTGTCCTTAACTTTCTTGGCTTTTTCAACCTTTGCAGCAGCTTCGGACTTTTCGTACTTTGACATCTTACTACCTCCCGCTTATTTTGTTTCGCGGTGGAGAGTGTGTTTCTTGCAGAATCTGCAATACTTATTCATCTCCAACCTGTCCGGGGTGTTCTTTTTGTTTTTCATTGTGTTGTAGTTGCGCTGTTTACATTCAGTGCAAGCAAGTGTGATTTTTACTCTCATGACGGCACCTCCATTTTACCGGATATAAGAATTAGCCTCCCTCACAAAAGGGCACAAAAAAATAACCCTCTTTCAGAGGTGCAATAATCATACCACAAATTTCAAGAGAAGTCAAGCAAATTTTTAAAATATTTTATTCTTTTTAAAGATCATCAGGATCTTGTTCCGGACGCAGTTCCTCTACACCATATGGTGTGCCTCGGTAGCTTCCGAGGACGTCAATCGGGTTCTGTGTGGAGTTAATTGCCCACACATTTATCATACTTTCTATTATATCTTTGTTCTTTTTCTTTTTATTGTTTTTATTGTTATCCATACTGATACCTCCGCGAAGTGCCGTCGGTATTAGTATTTCAACTTATTTATCCGTAATACTCTTTTTATGTTTTTTTACTGCCCTATAAATAAGGAAACCGATTATTCCTGCAGGAATTGCAACAATAATAAGTTTGATTATGAGTTCTTTGGGTATATACTTATATATACTGTCACCGATAAGTGTGAAAAGCAATACTCTGGGATAGATTCCGAGAAGTGAAATAAGAAGATAGGGAATGAACTTATAGTTAGATGAGCCGAGGAAGAGACTCGTGAAATCAATAGGAAACGCGGGAACTACTCTGGCAACAAACAAGAATGAGTTTTTTGTTTTTGTTTTCATATTAAGAAGCTTTCTTCCGCCCTTGTTTTTTTCAAGAAGTCCTGAAACATATTCTCCGCCAAGAAACTTTCCGAGAAAATAAGTTATTGTAACTTCAACGGTCAGACCGATAAGGTTAAGAACGAGTGCGGTACCTGTATCAAAAGAAATTCCCACGGAAACATAAATCATCATTGCGGGTACTACAAAAACAACACTTTTGAGAGCATAAACACCTATTACTGCAAAGTAGGCATACCAAATCACACCGATTGATGTAACCAGTGCGCGCAAATCAAGATTTACAAGTCTGTCGTAATTCATAACAACTGCAACAAATATTGCAACTGCTACCGCTATACGCAAAACAACAGATAAAATTTCTTTGTTTTTTTCTTTCATATTATCCCCCGAAGTGATGATACTAAAAAAGTATATATTATTTTTTTGGTAATTTCAAGTTTATTTACAACTTTTTCATAGACATTTTTCAAAATGTGTGATACAATAATTGAGTATATTCCAAAAA
>JAZRQI010000106.1:0-2171 GCA_045649705.1 Acutalibacteraceae bacterium | reverse complement strand
AAAAAACTGTACTATAATTTATTGGTATTATTACGGAAAGAAGGTTTCAGAAAAAATGGCATTTTTAACTAATCTTGTAAATCTTACAAAGAAAATCTACCACGTCGGTATGACAGTTGTAATGCTCGTTCCCCTGCTCCTTACAATGGGTATGAACGACATTATCCCCACAGACGTAATCGAATACGAAACAACTAACCCCCACATCGTATCTTACGGAGAAATGGAAATTTCTGCTCACCGTTCAGGTGCAGGTATCGCACCCCAGAACACACTTATGGCATTTGAAAAAGTTCTCAAAGATAACGACAAGTTTGGTGTTGACATTTACGAGTTCGACGTTCAGGTTACAAAAGACGGAAAACTTATCATTATGCACGACTTGACATACGATGCAACTTCAAATGCAGTTGAAGAATTCGGCAGAGAAAACGTTTATGCAAACGAACTCACATACGAAGAAGCAATGGTGCTTAATATGGGTGAAAATTTCCAGATTAACGGTGAATACCCTTATCGTGGTTTGAGAGGCAAAGACATCCCCTACAATCTCCACGTTCCGCTTTGTGAAGACGTTATCGATTACATCGAAAACAACAGCGGTGATAAAAAATATGACTACATAATTGAAATCAAATCAAAAGGTGAAGACGGCAAAAGAGCTGCAGACGAACTTCAGAGAATCATCAAAGAAAAAGGTCTTGTCGACAGAGCAATCTGGGCATCTTCAAAACAGGATGTTTCAAACTATATGCGCGACACTTATCCCGAAATTCAGCGTTCTGCAAACATCCTTGAAGTTCTTCAGTTCTACATTTATGCAAGAATGGATTGGGATCTGAATCTGGCCAACGTTTCTTACTCAGCACTCCACATCCCCTACGGTTCAAGTGCTGCCGGCGGACTTATTAACACAGGCACACGTCAGGTTATAAACTACGCTCACAAATATAACATCGCTGCTCAGTATTGGACAATCAACGATGCAGAAGCAGTTGAATATCTTGCTAAGAACGGTGCTGACTGTGTTATGACAGACTACCCCGATATGGCATATGAAACTCTTAAAAATATTGAATTTTAATTTAAGCTATCTATAAAGCAGTGAATAGGGTGTAAAAAACCAACAGTTTTTTACACCCTATTTCATTTACGTTATTCAAATTTTACTTTAATTTCACCCACACCGCCGTTGATGTCCAGCTTGTTTTCACCGTCGCCGTAGTCAGCTCCGTCATCATAACTTACACCGTTGATTGATGCAAGTCCCAATCCTTTGTCAAGGTCAACTGAGTAGTTTTCTTCACCGCCGAGGAGGATAAGCTCCATATCACCCATACCGCAGTCAAGCTCACTTCTGCCTGTAATTTCTGCCCTGTAATACAGTTTCCCCATACCCATATCAAGGTCAAGGTCGTCGGTTTTGCCGTCACGGATTTCAACCTTACCCGCACCGCCTGTGATCTCAGTTTTCTCACTTGAAATTATTTTATCAATGCCAACCTCACCTGCACCGAAGTTCAGGTCAATTTTTTCTGCATTCAGCGTCTGAGCTGAAAATCGTCCTGCACCTGTTGTGATTTTGATCTGGTCTAAAGCGTAATCTTTCGGCACAGTAAGAACAAATTTTGATTTCTTGATGGAATCCACAATACTTTTACTGTTTTCCTCCACAACAAGCGTACCGAAAACCTCTTTCACCGTAACATCATCGTTGTCGGTTTCCGCATTAAAGCTTTCACCCTCAACAATCACCAGATCTGTTCTGAAAAGTTTTATGCGGATTTTCTTGATTGTTTCTTCTTTCACAACTTCCACTTTGCCGTCAGATGTTGTCAGGTCTGTAAGTTTAGCAAGTACCGAAACACCTTTTACCACACCTGCAACCATACCGACTATCAAAGCAAAACTCAGTACAATGGCAAAATATTTTACAGCTTTCTGAAAATTCGTCATTTGATGTCAACTCCTCCGAAGATGCAGACACCTGTAATGTAAAGTGTTACCGCACCGCTTACAGGCTTTGCGTTTCGTTTATCGCTGACACCGCCGAAAATTGAAGTTGATGAAATTTTCACATTCACATCAGGAGGTACAAGCACATCAACACCGCCGAAAACAGCAGAAACGTCAAGCACTGCACCATCGGAAATCACCGCATTTCTCAGATC
>JAZRQI010000105.1:0-6281 GCA_045649705.1 Acutalibacteraceae bacterium | reverse complement strand
GTAACATAAATTTCATAAACTTTATACATATTTTTAAATTATCAACTTGTAATTTGCTTTTTTGTGTGGTAGAATATACGGGAATAGAATAAATTTCCATAGGAGGATGTAAAATGGCATTTGAAATGGATAACGAATTTGAAAGCGCTGTCCAGATTAAAGTTATCGGTGTTGGCGGTGGCGGCGGAAACGCAGTAAACCGTATGATTGATGCCGGTATCAGAGGCGCAGAATTTATTTCAGTTAATACAGATAAGCAGATTCTTGGTTTCTCAAAAGCAACCCATAAGCTTCAGATTGGTGAAAAATCAACAAGAGGTCAGGGTGCAGGCGGTCTCCCCGAGGTTGGCGAAAAAGCTGCAGAAGAAAGCCGTGAAATCATCACAGACCTTCTCAAAGGTACTGATATGGTGTTTATCACAGGCGGTATGGGCGGCGGAACAGGTACAGGTGCTGCTCCTGTTATCGCTTCAATCGCAAAGGAACTCGGTTGCCTTACAGTAGGTGTTGTTACAAAACCTTTCAAATTTGAAGGCAGAAACCGTATGACACTTGCAGAAAAAGGTATTGCTAAACTTGCAGAGCAGGTTGACAGCCTTATCGTAATCCCCAATGACAGACTTAAATATGTAAGCGAACAGAGAATTACTCTTAAAAACGCTTTTGAAAAAGCAGACGAGGTTCTTCTTCAGGGTGTTCGCAGTATTTCAGAACTTATCAAAATCCCCGGATTTATCAACCTTGACTTTGCTGACGTAACAAGCGTTATGAAGGATGCAGGCTTTGCTCACATGGGCGTTGGCCGTGCAAGCGGTAAAGACAAGGCAGAAGTTGCAGCAAATGCAGCAGTTACAAGTCCTCTCCTTGAAACAGAAATCAAGGGTGCTAAGGGCGTTATTATGAGCATCAAATCTTCTGAGGATATCGACCTTGAAGATGTTGAAGTTGCAGCAGATATCATTACACAGGCAGCAGACCCGGATGCAGTTATCACTTGGGGTGTTGCTTATGACGAAAACCTTGAAGATGAAATGGTTGTTACTGTTATTGCAACAGGCTTCGGCAACGAAAACAACGCATCTGAAAAGCTTTTCAATGATATCAAATCAACAGTTTCAGCAGCTATGCCTCAGATGCCTGAAATGCCTACATTTACAGAAGAAGCTCCTGCAGTAGCAGAAGAAAAGACAGCAGAAACTGCAAAGTCAGAACCTGTAATGCCTAACTTCGATCCTGCTCCCAAGCCCGCAGAGACTCCCAAAAAGGAAGCAGCTCCTGCAGGTACAAAGGATAAACTTGAAGATGATGAATTCTATGTTATCCTTGATGACCTTATGAAAGGCAACTAAACAAAAAATTAACTCCCGATGAAAATATCGGGAGTTTTTTATTTTATATGGCATAGAAATTACTTTCCCATGCAGGGATATATTTGTGCTGACGGAAATAGAATTTGTAGTCATCTCTTATCTCACTTATTGCAAGGGGGATTGAGAACATATCTTCATTTCTGTGGTAAGCACAGATGTATAGTTTCGGTTTATAAGTTTTTATGGTGTTCTCAGCACCTTTTATGGCATCGATTTCACTTCCCTCAATGTCCATTTTCAGAAGTGAAATCTTTTCATCGTTCAGGCTGTCAACTGTGATAGCCTGAATTTTTTCGCCCTCATCGGAAATCTTAGACTGTCTGCCTGCAGATTTCTTAAAGTTGAGGAAAGTATTTTCTTTGTATGCGGCAACGTTTCTTGCATCAACAAAAGGCAGATTCTCAGTGTTTCTGACAAGCTTTGCAAAATTCTTTCGGTCAGGCTCAAGAGCATAAATTTTTTCTGCTTTACCGTCTGTGAATCTGAGAAACTCTTCAACTGTATCACCGTTATATGCACCTAAGTCAGCAATGGTTTCACTGTTACCTAACTTCAGAATATTTTCATAAACCTCATTTTTTTCGCTGAAACAGGGGAGAAGATAGTCAAGCTTTCCGCTTATTTTGAAGTTGATAAGATTTATGAAAGTTTCTTTTGACTTTTCGTCAGCCAACATAGAATATACTTTGTCGAACTTTTCTTCGTTTTCTTCCACAAACTCTCTTGTGAAAAGACCTTCACCTGCAACGGGAACGGTAAGTGAATAAAAGGGGCGTTCTCTTGACATCTGCCACACTTTTTCGATTGTCGCATCATCTTTAACGGCAAAAGTCATAAGTGACACAAAGTTGCCATATTTTTCCACAGCCTCAGAGTATTTCAGCACTCTTTTTCCGTGAAAATGGTGACCTCTTACAAATTCGTCACTTGCATAAACGTCACTATATTCAATGCCGAATTCATTTAATCTTTCGATTATCATATCGGCGCCGTTACCCATCCCGTAAAGCAGAATCGGCCCGGACTCTTTCTGCAGTTTGAGCCAGACCGTTTCTTCTTTTATAAATTCGAGCATATTAATATTTGTCCATACTGTCAACGCTGAGAACGAAGACAGTAGCACCGCCGACAGTTACTTCCTTAGCTTTGTCCAGTTCACTCATATTAGTGCCGAAGGTTGCAGTGGAAGAAGCAGTGTGAGTGCGTGTCTGAGAATATTTTGAGATGATGCTTTTTGCTCTTTCAACGTCTTTGTCTTCTGAACCGATGAGAAGAGTTGTGTTGCCTACCATAAGGAACCCGCCTGTTGTTGAAAGTTTAGTTACTGTGAATTTTTCTTTTGTGAGTGCTGATGATACAACAGCACTGTCGTCATTGTTTACAATAGCAAGAATAAGTTTCATAGTTTTTCTCCTTAATCAGATGTCGGGAAGCATCATCTTTATGCTTCGTTTGTCGAGTTTGTAAAGGTCGGGGATTTCATATCTGTTGTCACTGCCGTCTTTGATAAGAATTCGACCGTCATAAAGTGTTTTGATTGCCGTAAGACTGTTTCTGACTTCAAAAGTATAAACACCTCTGTCAGTTTCAACTGTCCACATCCATATACTGAATTTTTCGTAACGCTTGATGAATCTTGTAATTTTCGGAATCATATAGTATTCGTCAAGTGCACTCTGCAAAGCGGCTTTGCTTTCCGGGAGGAGGTTGTCGATGTTTCTGATAATAGCACATTCGTTACCTTCGTTGTCAAGCAGAGAGATGTATTTGTTAAGACCGCTAATAGGGAAAAGTCTGTGAGGTTCAAGACCGCAGAGTTTTTCGTCAGAGCCGTAAAATTCAGCGTCAATGAAGATTTTATCGTTGACTGTGAGTTTAACCTCAGGTCCTTCAATATATTTTAACATACTTTACACTCCCTTTCAATATCATTCAAAGTTCTCAGATTCTTTCTGTTCTCTGATTTTCTGAGACATTGATTGAATCTGAATAAGCTTGTAATATTTGCCTTTGAGAGCCATAAGTTCGTCGTGTGAGCCGTTTTCGATGATTCTGCCCTTGTCAACAACGAGAATTCTGTTTGCCTTTCTCAAAGTTGAAAGACGGTGGGCAATCATAAGAGTGGTTCTGCCACGGATAAGTCTTTCGATAGCCTGTTGGATAAGTTCCTCAGTTTCAGAGTCAACAGCAGCAGTTGCTTCGTCGAAAATAAGAATACTGGGGTTTTTCATAACTGCACGGGCAATTGAAAGTCTCTGTTTTTCACCGCCTGAAAGACCGATACCTCTTTCACCAAGATATGTGTCGTATGAATCGGGCAGACGAGAGATGAATCCGTGAGCGTTTGCAACGTCAGCAGCGTAAATTACCTGTTCAACGTGAGCGTTGGGAGTACCGTAAGCGATGTTGTTGAAAACGGTATCCTTGAACATCAGAGGTTCCTGCTGAACGTAACCAATCTGATTTCTGTAATATTTCATATCGATATCTTTGATGTTCACGTCATCAACAAGAATTTCACCCTCATAATCATCATAGAATCTCATAAGAAGATTTATGAGTGTTGATTTACCCGAACCTGTTGTACCGACAATACCTACAATGTCACCGGGGTTAAGTGTGAAGCTTACGTTGTCAACAACTTTCTTTGAACGGTCAAATGCGAAGTTAACGTTTCTGAACTCGATTTTACCATCCATTCTTTCAAGTTCTGTGCCTTTTGCAAAGTCGTGTTCAGGCTCAGCGTCAATGATGTCGAAAATCTTTTCTGCAGAAGCAAGAGCATTCTGATATGAGTCACTGATGTTTGCAAAGAAACTTACAGGACCGTAGAACATACTTGTGTAAGAAATGAACGAAACAAGAAGACCGATTGAAATTTCGTTGTTTTCAGGGTCAATAATCCATTTTCCGCCTACAAGCCAGATAATAACTGAACCGCAGGTAATAAGGAATGTCATAACGTTGGGGAATACAGAAGCAATAACACTTGCTTTTTTGTCTTCCTTGAACCAGTCATCGCAGTATGCTTTGAACTTGCCGATGATTGAATCTTCGTTTGTGAAAGACTTGATAACTCTCACACCGGGGATAGTGTCGGCAAGAAGTGTGGAAATATGAGAACTTCTTATCCACAGTCTGCGGTAACGGGGACCGATTTTTTTGCCGAACATTCTGCCACCGATAACAACAAGAGGTACGGGCAGGAGAGAGAGGAGAGTCAGCTTCCAGTTCATTATGAGCATAATCACTGCAATGCCCACAAGGAGGAAAGCCTGAGTAATACCTTCCTGAGAAATACGCATAATGAAGTTCTGGAGAATAACTGAGTCTGAGTTAACTCTGTTGATAACTGAACCTGTTGAAGTTTTGTCATAATAACTCAGGGGAAGATACTGTGCCTTGGCATAAATATCTTTCTTCAGGTCGATGATGATTTTGTCACCTGCGATTCTGAGGAAGTATGTACGCACAAATGAAACAACATACTGTACAACATAAACACCAAGCAGGAACAGGATGATTTTAATAAGACCTGATGAATCTTTATTGGGGATGATGTTGTCAACCATAACCTGAGTGACTTTCGGGGGAACAAGAGAAAGTCCTGTTACAACAACGGAAAGTACAACACAAAGAAGAAGCTTCCATTTTTCAGGCAGGAGATATTTCATAAGCTTTGAAATAACTTTACCTTTGCCCTTACAGTTGTAACATTCGGCATCGGGAGAAGAAAGTTTTCTACCGCATTTGGGACAGAAAGAACGTTGCTTGTCGTAGGTTGATTTTACAATGAGCAGCTGTTCTTCAAAATCCATACCGCTGTTAAGGTTGTTGATGAAGATTGCGGCAGCATCGGCAATGTCGGCATTGACGTAAGTGAATCTGAGAACAGTTTCTGTTTTTTCTTCTGTTTTGATTCTGATAATCGCATTACCGTACATTCTTTTTACAATGACTTTTTTGATATCGGGGAGACTGAAAAGTCTGTATCCGCCGTCATGCTTTGAGTCGATTGCAACTGCCTTGTTTTTTGTGACAATGAAAGCAGAGGAGTCGTATCTTCCGTCAAGGTTCAGGTCGCCTACAACGGCAAAGAGAATTTTTTCTCCATCAAGAACTTTCTCCGCAGTTTTCATAATGTCATCGGGGATTGGCTTGTTTGAAAAGGTTTTAAATTCTGCCATTTAACACCCTCCTTTTAATGAAAAAAGTATGGTCTTTTCGCGTAAAGTATAGCACAGTGACATCAAATGTCAATGGTTTTTTTACAAATTTTTTACATTTTTTTACATAAAGTAAAATTAACAAAAATATGTAAAAAATAATGCATTTATGTAAATATTATAAAAAATAATTAAATAAGGAAAATATCACCCCATTTCCCTTGACATAAAAGTCAAAATTTTATATAATCTAAGAGAACTAAAGGGTGAGTTATGCTCATTCTCAATGGTCAACGAACTTTGAAAGGAAGTGAATTGAATGAATTTCACAGATATCATTGAAGGCGTTAAAACAGGTTGGGAAATCCTTAACAAAATCGTTAATTTCGATGTACTTTTGGATTACATAAAGAAAGGCTTTGAAGCACTCATCGCTTTGTTTTAATTCCTGAGAACATTTTATAACTTAAACCCTGTCCTTTTTCAGGGCAGGGTATTTGTTATGAAAGAGATGTAGTTTTACATTGGTAAAATTTACCACCAACATATAAACAAAATTTACGAGGTGATATGAAACTATGAAAAGAACATTAGCTATTGTTCTCTGCTTTGCTGTTGTCCTTGCAACATTTGCAATCGGCTTCTCAGCATTCGCAGGAACAGATTCTTTGTCAGTTGTTTCAGGCCCCACAAAGATGTACTATCTTGACAAGGCTGACAAAATCGACGTAACCGGTACAAAACT
>JAZRQI010000104.1:0-18720 GCA_045649705.1 Acutalibacteraceae bacterium | reverse complement strand
CTTTGCACTTTCAAGCAAAGCAATTGCTTCATTTATCTGAGTAGTGGTTGCAAGAGCTTTACCATAAATTCTTTCTGCATGTGCGATTGCATCAGCAAGAATTTCATAAGTTTCTTCAGTGTAAAGTGCAGAATTTATCTTCTTTGCCTTCGCGATAGCATCTGCAAGATTTTTCTTAGCTTCAGTTGCTTCAACAACAACTTTACAACTTGCACTATGTCCGCCATCAACAGTTGTTACTGTAATATAGCATTCACCTGCTTCAACAAAGAACACTTTACCGTCATTGTTCACTGTTGCAACTGATTCATCCGATGATGACCAGATAACATCCTTAATATCAGCATTTGTAATACCATTAGGTTTAACTGTACATGAAAGAGATTCTGTACCACCTGTATAACCTGAAATTTCAGTTTTGCTGATATCAACACCTGTTACAGTATAGAAACGTACAAAAGTAACATATACGGATTTGGTATATTTTACACCATAATAGTCTGTAATTGTCAAAGTAATTTTTGCAGTTCGTGCATCATTAACATTAACTACTACCTTACCGTTAGAATCAACTGTGATGTCATTATTATCACTTGACCAGGTAATCGATTCATACATTGAGTTACCGGGGTTAATCTGATAAGAAAGATTCACTTCCTTATTTTTGATATAAGCATTTTTCTTTGTAATATGCTCATCAGTTCCACCTGTTACATCATTGAAAATAACGATTGATTCAACATGAATATACGGATCAAGTTTTGAAATTGCGTCAGTAAGCCACTCAGTAGCATGGTCGATTTCTTCCTGAGAAGCCTCGTTATTACTGTAAACACTTACAGCATAATCATAAGCCTGAAGATAAACATTGAATGTTGATTCAATATAATCAAGTCTCTGATAGTTATTATCAATTGTATCCTGAAGAACTGCTTCAAGTGCAGATTTGTCAGTTGATACATAAACTTTACAAATGTCGTAGTATCCGCCAACCACTGATTCTGCTTTGATTTCTGCATAACCACCTGCGTGTACTGAAACATTACCATTCTGGTCAACAGTTGCAACATTAGGATTGCTTGTTGTCCATACAACTTCTGAAATATCTGCAGGTTCACCATTGATACCAACTACCGATGCAATAAGCTGGAAATCGTCAGAGTTAACAGTAACTTCTACAAGATTTTTATCAAGCTGAACGTGATCAATGGGGTTTCTTGAGAATGTTACATAACTTGTAGTTTTGTACTCATTTCCGAAATCATCGATGATTGTAAGGTAAAGTCTGCCGAAGCATGGCGTATTGTACATCGGTGCTACAAGACCACTTGTAGGATTGAATACAATACTACCGTCATAAGACCATTCAACTGTCTTGTACATTGCATACTCAGGATTTACAATGTAATCCACATTTGCGTATGCAGCAATATATGCCTGGTCTTCAGGAACAACAACATTTATAAATTCAGAAGTGCTGTCATTGCAGGAAATCTTTACATCAGAAATATAAACATATTCCACAAGGTCAGAAACAGCCTTTTTGAGGGTGTCATTAGCTTCATTAACTTCTGACTGTGTTGGGTCAACAGCGTTATAAACTTCATTTGCTGCAATCAATTTTTCCTGAAGATTTGCCCATGTTACAGGAGTATAAACTGTATAGTCAAGACCTTGCACATAATCAATAGTTTCTTTAAGAGCCCTTTTGTCAGCAAAAACTTTGATTGTAGTTGATGCCTGATAACCACCGTCACAAGTTGTAGCAGTAATTATAACTGTACCCGTACTGTGGAATTCAACCAATCCATTATAAACAACTGCAATTGATTCATCACTTGTTGACCATGTCACATCACGGACATCAGCACCGAGATTACCGTCAGGTGTGATAGAATAAGAAATCTGTGTTGTTGTACCAACAACAGCATCTGGAATATTCAACGGCGAAACGCTGATACCTGTTACCTGATATTTTGCAAAAGCAACACAAACAGTATCAGTAAAGCTTCTGCCCTTGGTGTCTGTAACACAAAGTGTGATAATTGACCAACAAGCTTCATTTGATGTAGGCGTACAAACACCTGCATTTGTAACAGCAATAGAACTGTTACTTGAAGACCACGTTATAGATGCCCATGTTGCATTCTCAGGAAGAATTCTATAACTGAGACCTATTGATGAGTTAGTATAATTTGCAGCAAGACCTACGGTCTGTGAAATATGTGTAGGTGCATCGCCACCGTTATATGTAATAAGAACGCTCTTGATTTTTATATATTTATCAAGATTGTTGTATCCGTCCCAAAGTGCCTGTGTTGCAGCATCGATGTCTCGCTGCTTCGGGTTAGTTACTGCAAGAACTTTTGCAGCATTGAGATATGCTTCCATATAAGGAGCCCAGGATTCGGGAGTATATTCCTCTTGTTTAAGACCAAGTGCGGTTGTCATTGCATAAATTTCTTCAAGAGAAGTCTTATCAGATGTTACAGTAACCTGACAGGACGCTGTGTGTCCGCCATAGAGAGTCGATGCTATAATCTGACAAGTACCTGCCTCAACAAACGTAACCACACCATCTTTTACAGTTGCTACATCAGGGTCTGTTGTACGCCATACAACATCTTTAACACCATAGGTATTGAAGAGATAGTCTGTAGTGCTGTAAGAAACAGTTGCAGTAATCGACTGAGGTTCTGCACCATAATTTACAGCCAACTGATTTCTGTTAATACTGATACCTGTTGCTTCATAGTTCGCAAAAGCAACATAAGTAGTTTTAACAATTTTATTTCCGTAATGGTCTGTTGCGGTAAGAGTAATTGCTGAACCACAAGCTTCATTCTTTGTGGGTTTAACGACACCGTTTGTGCAGGACACATTCGGATTTGAAGATGACCATTCAATTGATGCAAACATTGCATCAGCAGGTGCATAATCATAAGTCAAAGTTACACTCTGAGATGTGAAAGGTTTCATTGATGATACTTTAACAGGGATAAATTCGGGAGCTACTGAACCATTATAATAAACATTGAGGTTTGTCATATGAATATAAGGTTCGAGTGCTGCAAGAGTAGCAAGAAGATTTTCTGCCGCAGCGTCAATTTCTTCCTGTGTATAAAGAACAGATGCTTCTACTTCAAGTGCATGTTCATAAGCAGCAACATAAGCCATACTTGTTTCATAAGTATGTTCCTGAATATCTATTGCCGCTTCATCAGCAGTTGCAATTGCTGCACGGAGTCTAGATTTATCACCCGCTACTGTTACAAGACAAGTCGCTGTAATTCCGCCGTCTGCAGCAGTTGCAGTAATAGTTGCCTGACCAGCATTGTGATATGTCAGCTGACCATTTTCATCAACTGTCACAGCAGTTTCATTATCTGATGACCAATAAATTTTTTGAATTGTTGCATTATGTGTTACAACAGATGTTGCAACATGCTTACATTCAGTTGTGAGTTTCACCGGTGCTTCATCAAGACTCGTTTCAATTACCTCAGGTGAAATTGTCACATAACTTACCGGATACATAGCAAATGAAACGTGAACTTTATCGGTTACTACATTTCCTCTTTCGTCAGTAACAGTGATTGTAACCCAACCATAACCTGCAGAGGTTACAGAAGCAGGAGTAACTTTACCGTTTTCATCAACTTTAATTGTGCTTGAATCTGTTGACCATACAACAGATTCATACATTGAGTCGAGAGGAAGAATTCTTGCAGTAAGCTGAAGTTTTGCTGATGAATAAACAGGAGAATACACTGAAATATAGTCAGGTGCTTCTGTACCATCAACCTGAATAATAACACTTTCAGTTTTTATAAATCTTCTAAGACTCTGATAACAAAGTATAAGTTCCTGTCTTGCATTGTCAACTTCACGTTGTGTTGCTTCAGGATTTTCCATCAGTGCAACAGCGTTTGCATATGCAGCCTTATAATCATCAAAAGTTCTTACTGTCCATTCTTCTTCAACAAGATTGTAAGAATCCATATCCGCAATAGTATCAGCAAGCATTGTTTTATTAACAGAAACAGTAACCTGACAACTTGCAGTAAATCCGCCATCAACTGTCATAACTGTGATTGTTGCAGTACCTGTTCCGTTGTATGTAAGGTTACCACTCTGGTCAACAGAAACTATTCTTTCATCACTTGAAGTCCATATAACACTCTTGATGCTTGCGTCACCAATTTTTGCACCCGCTGCGCCCCAACCTTCTGGAGCAATAGTTGCAGTGAGTTTGCCTGTATTATAAACTAGAGCATCAGAAATTTCTGTTTTATTAAGAGTAACTCCTGTTACAGGATAGTTTGCAAAAGCAACAACTACAGAATCAGTAACTTCGTTACCGAGATAGTCAATTGCTGTGAATGTAATTACAGATGCACAAGCTTTATTTTCAACAGGTGCACACAGACCATTCTGATCAACTGAAATATCAGATGAACTTGAAGACCAGGACATAGATGCATACATTGCATTTTCAGGATTGAGTTTGTAACCAAAATCTACAGAATATGCTTTATAACTCTTGCTTGTATCTACCTGAACTGTATGGAAATCAGGCGCAGAATCTTCACCGAGCATAATTTCAACACCGAAAAGTTGAACATAAGCACCTATTTTATCATAAAGGTCAATAATCGCCTGAGCTGCCTTATCACAAGTGTGCTGATAAGCAAACTCAGTGTTCATAACTTCTAATGCGAGTTCATATGCTGCTGTAAGTTCTGCCCAATCATCAGGAGGACAGTTTTCAGCATTTAATTTTCCTGTTTCATAAAGTTTAATAGCATAGTTAAGTCTTGTTTTATCAGGACGTACAGTTACAGTCATTGATGCCTGATAACCACCGTCAACTGTAGTTGCTGTGATTGTACAAACACCTGAGTTAACTGCTGTAACTACACCGTTTTCTACTTTTGCGACTGAATTATCACTTGAAGTCCAGTGGCAGTCTTTGATACTTGCATCACCGATTTTTGCACCATCTGCACCCCAGCCTTCGGGAGCAATAGTTGTGCTGATAGTTGTTTTGTCACCAACAATTAAATCAACAGTAGCAGGACTTACAGCAACACCCGTTACAGGATAGTTTGCAAAAGATACATAAATAGTATCAGTAAAGCCACCGTCATATGACTTAGCCTGAATGATACCCCAGGCTGATTTATTTTTAGAAGGTTTTACAATACCTGAAGGAGAAACCTCAATATTATTACCTTCAAGAACTGACCATCTTACATTCTGATTAGATGCATTAGGAGGATTAAAAGTAACAGTAAGCTGAGTTTCAACGCCGTTATATGTTTTTGATGTAGGAACTTCAACGCTGAGGAATTCACCCTGGTCTATTTCTATACCCTGAGCAAGTGTACCGATATAAACATCATATGTTCTTTCACAAGTCGAAATCGTACCTGCTTTTACGGCAATCTGAACAATACCGCCACTACCTTCAAGGGCTGTAAGGTTACCGTCAGCATCCATTGTTACGTTCATAGCTGATACAGGTGAACCATCCTTTGCATAAACAGCTTTACCGTCTTCGCCGATAAGACCCCAACGGATTGTTGCATTTGAACGGTCAGGGAAAACTGTTGCTGTATATTGTGCAGTTTCACCCGGCTGAACAACAGAAGGACCATTTACAGTGATGTCCACAGGCTGAGTTACAAGCTTACCTGTAACTGTTACCTCTGCCGATGCTGAAATACCGTCAACAAATGCGGTAACTTTTGTAGTCTTCTTGTTCAATGAAGAAATACCGCCTGCATCACGACCGATAAGAATACCATACTTATCAACATAAGCGATTGATTCATCTTCAACTTCCCAGATAACATTAGTTGAGTTTGCACCCTGAGGAACGATGTTAGTGATATAAAGCTGAGAAGTTTCCCCTTCTTTTACCTCAAGATCGCCACCGATTTCAAAACTCTTGATTTCAAGAGAGTCAACAATTGTAAATGTGATTGTATCGTTAATAGTTGCTTCGAGTGTCCAGTTAGCAACATATTTCACTGCCTGTGTGATAAGAGATGCTGTGTTAGTACCTGCACCGGCAGCTGCAGCGATAATGTCAATTACAAACTTAACAGTATTTGTCGAAACGTTAAGTCCCATAACCTTAACAAGTATATCAGCGATATCAGCAGTATCTACTTCATTACCAAGCTCCGCAAGGTCATTGATGTAACCCATGAGTTCATCAACAATCTGATCAGCATTTGGAGCAACTTTAACAGTTACCTGACCCTGTTTGAGGAACGTGATTTCACCTGTTGATTCATCAAATGTTGCAAAATCAGTGGGGTCATCAAAAATAGTTTTACCGCTCATTGACCATGTAACACCATAGCCAAGACGAAGCGGTGTTACACCACCTTCAAGTTTAAGTTTTCCACCTACTGCAACAGTTGTCGGAAGTGAATCCTTATTCAGGATAAACGCACCGTTAGGAATAACATTTGCATACCATTTATCAGAGTTAGTTACAAGTACGTGAACCGAATCAGTTGCAACTACAGAATCATACTGGTCATAAAGATATACAGTAATCAATGTGTCAATGTTATTAAGTCTGTCTCTGAGTGAATTTGCAAGACTTGATGAAACCGAACCACCACCAAGTGTTTCAGCAACAACAGTTACAATAGCCTCAGTATCCATTGTGTCAAGGTCTATGTTCTCACTATAAAGCACAGACTCAAGAGTTTTAGCCAGTGTTTTACCGATAATCGGAATTGTCTTGACATCATTTTCAAGCCAGAGACGTACTGCAGCACCTTTTGATGAGTCATGACCTCTGACCACACCTGACTGGTCAACAGACGCATTAAGAGGTGTATTGCTCTTCCATACTACATATCCGCCCTCAGGCATCGAACAGTCAATCAGTTGATAACCTAACTGAACCTGTTCACTTTCCATAACCTTAATCTGTTCGGTTACAGAATTTCCACTTGCATCGGTAATGTCTATTTCATGGGTAGCAGCAGATGCATCAACAACAGTAAACAAATTGCTGAAACCGGGAACCAGACACGACGCAACAAGAGCCAGAACAATTATAAGGCTCTCCAGGCGAAGTGCTTTCTTCTTCATAAAAGTATTCCTCCTTCTACACCTATGCAGAAAATACACTTTTCCACATTACATATACTTTTATTCTGTAATAGTGTACCATATATAGTGATATTATTTTTTCTTTATATGAAATTTGGTTACTTTTTTTAAAAAAAGACGAGCAGAAAATCACTGCTCGTTCTCAACACTATTAAAATATTTATTCATATATAAATTTCTGCCACAATACTCGATTTCAATTATTTCTTCAAGCTCTTCCGGAGACTCCTTACAACCATTAAACAACCACATTTTTAACAAAGCAGTAAACCCATTTCTGAAAAACTCAACATGGTAATCGATATTCTTATTATCAAAAAACTCTTCAGCTAAACGTCTGTTATAAAACCAGTTTTTATTATTTTTATCTTTTTCAAGTTTGAAATATGTCTTGTATAATGGTTGATTATCTTTTACATGATAAAATAATTTGATGTAGTCACCTTTACTTTTACCTGACATCAATTCATCCTGATAGAGTACATAAATCTCTTCATGGAGTTTTTCAGTAATTTTATCCCCTAAATCATAGATATCAAGAAAATTCGCATAAAATGTACTTCTGTTCACATCAGCCTTTTTACATATGTCAGAAACAGTAATTTCATGTATATCTTTTGTTTCCAGAAAATCAACAAAAGCGTTCTGAATTTTTTTTACTGATTCTCTTCGGCGTTTATTATTCTTCTTATTCATAATGTCTCCACATTCTTATCGTATTTTAATATAAAATACTACACACTTGTTTAATTATAACAGATTTCGATTTTATTAAGCATAACTTTTTTGATCTCATCAATTGCTATTCTCATATAAATTTTAGGGTCAAAAACACCGGGATTCTGTTCCATACCAAGTTTTATCCCCTCGGTATAAGCTTGTCTGAGTTCAGTAGCAAAGTTGATTTTTGAAATCCCTGCTTTGATGCAATCTCTTAAAACATCATCACTAAGACCTGATGCTCCGTGAAGAACAAGCGGTGTTGAAACTGCGTTATGTATTTCTTCTATTCTCTTCACGTTTATTTTAGGTGTACCCTTATAAACACCGTGTGCTGTTCCAACTCCGATAGCAAGCGTGCTCACGCCTGTCCAATGACAGAAATCAACAGCTTCACTGACTTTTGTGTAACTTGCCTCTAAATCAGTATCGCCCTCTTCTTTTCCGCCGATAGTACCTAACTCCCCTTCAACGGATACACCAAGAGGTAAACACAAATCAACAACTTCCTTTGTTTTTGCAATGTTTTCTTCAAAACTGAGAGCACTGCCGTCAAACATAACAGATGAAAAACCGCAGTTGATACATTTTTCTGCAAGTTCCTTACTGCTTCCGTGATCAAGATGCATTGCATAATCTACATCATCAGCACCTATTGTAAGAGATTTCATCATAGTAGGATATACAGACATACCCCCATAAGCCAATGTACGGGGAATGGTCTGAACAATTACAGATTTTTTAGTTTCTTTCATCACTTCAGCAACAGCAATTGCAGATTCAAGGTTATCAATATTGAATGCAGGAATCGCATAACCATTCTCAGATGCTTTTTTCATCAGTTTATAACTTGATACACAAGACATATTATACCTCCGTTATTTTTCGTTTGACTTCATATCACTGAATTTTATAAACAAATCTGAATCAGGAACTCTTATGGTAACAGGATAACCTGTCACACCGTCCTGAACCATTGTAAATTCACCTAATCTTGTCTGACCTCTGTACAGCCAGTTACCGTTTTCAAGTTCCGAAACTGTTGTCGTTTTAAGAGTCTGTTCAAGTGCTTCAATGAGCGTAGACACAAACTCAGTTCTCTTCATCGCAGATGAATCAACATCATATACAATTTCACCTAATCTGAAGGAACACTTACCTTTATCTGACACAATCTGCAGACCTGAAATCAGCTCAGGTTCAAGAACAGTAATAACACACTCAGATGCTAAATCATTTTCTATGCTGCACAGTAAATCAAATTTATTATATGTAACGCTTATGTTGCCGCTGAAATTCAGAGCAGGTAAAGGCGGTGTCTTTTTTATATTTGCAGAACAACCGCTTAAAACTGAAATAACAAACAATAACAAAAGCAATCTTTTCAATTAAAACACCTCAACGCCTCTTTCGATTGTTGAAAGTGCAAAAGGCAGACAGTTTGCCGTATCCGTGGGAGTCATAGCAGTCATAGAATATCTCTCAGCAGCTATATCACCTGCAAGACCATGCAGATATACCGCCATTATAGATGAGTTCAAAGGACTGATTCCGCGTGCAGTAAATGCACCGATTATTCCTGCGAGTAAATCTCCACTACCGCCTTTGGACATTCCCGCATTACCTGTTGTGTTAACATAGGCAGTCTTTTCACCAGGTGTTGCAACAACAGTATTGGCTCCTTTAAGAACTACTGTAACATTGTGTTCATTAGCAAAATCAACCGCCGTCTGAATACGGTCAGCCTGAATCTGCTTTACAGACATCCCTGTGAGTCTGCTCATCTCCCCCGGATGCGGCGTTAATATTATCGGCACTTTTGCCACTTTCAATACATTTATATTGCGGGAAATAATATTTATTCCGTCAGCATCAATCACAAGAGGGACTTCTGCGTTTCTTATAACCTCACTCAGAACAGTTGCAGTGTCTTTGTTCACACCTAAACCGCAACCGATAACTATTGAACTTGCTTTTTCCATTGCGGACTTTATCTTATCTGCAGAATCAGAAGAAAATGTACCTGTTTCATTGTACTCAACAGGAAGTAACAATGGTGAAGTGAGCTTTGAGGAAATCGCAGGATAAGCACATTCAGGAAATGCTGCCGTTACAAGACCTGCACCGCCTCTTACCGCACCTGTTGCTGCAAGAACTGCAGCACCTGCCATTGATTTACTGCCACAAATTGAAAGTACATGTCCATAGTCACCTTTATTTGAAACAGGGTTACGTTCAGGAAAAATATCGACAACTGTTTTTTCATCAATCGAACGGCAATATGCATCACCTGAAACGTGAATTTCTTCATCAGTAATACCGATTGAAACCACTTTAACTTTACCGCAATACTTACTACCGGGAAGTAAAATGTGACAGGGTTTAGCAACACAGACAGCAACTGTTAAATCAGCCCTGACTGCTTCACCCATAATTTCACCTGTATCCGCATTAAGACCGCCAGGTACATCTATACAGACTTTCTTAGCAGATGAAGAATTTATATACCTGAAAAGTTCTGCATAAATATCTGTAACATCACGTGTAATACCAATACCGAAAACCGCTTCTACAATTATGTCACACTTCAGAAGTGAATCAAGTGCTGAGTTTTTATTTGTGTCAAAGGTTATCATATTAACAGGCATCTGTTCGACACGTGAAAACATTTCTTTTGCCTGTTCGGTATGCGGAGTTCCGCCTGCAAGTATAACTGAAACACTACAACCGAGTTCAGACAGTTTTCTAGCAATTACATAACCGTCACCGCCATTATTTCCTCTCCCGCAGACAACAGTAACTTTCTTTCTGTTTTCTGTGGAAATGCCGTATTCTTCACGAATAGCTCTGGCACAAGCAGCACCTGCATTCTCCATAAGCCTGAGATAACTCGTGCCGTTTGCATTTGCAGCTGCCTCAGCCATTTTCATCTGTAAAGTAGTTAAAATTTCCATTTTTACCTCACTCAAGAACCTTTTTCAGATACTGACCTGTGTACGATTCGGACACTTTAGCGACTTCTTCAGGAGTACCCTCTGCCACGATAAGACCGCCACCTGAACCGCCCTCAGGACCTAAGTCTATAATATGGTCAGCAGACTTGATTACATCAAGGTTGTGTTCAATAACAAGAACAGTATTTCCGGCATCAACAAGTCTTTGAAGAACATAAATAAGTCTGTGGACATCAGCCGTGTGAAGACCCGTTGTGGGTTCATCAAGGATATATATGGTTTTACCTGTTGCGACTCTTGACAACTCGGTTGACAACTTAACTCTTTGTGCCTCTCCGCCTGAAAGTGTTGTTGCAGGCTGACCGATTTTCACATAACCCAATCCCACGTCATAAAGTGTCTGAAGTTTTCTTTTTATTTTGGGAATTGCTGAGAAAAATTCAAGACCTTCTTCAACAGTCATTTCGAGAACATCACTGATACTTTTACCCTTGTATTTTATTTCAAGTGTTTCTCTGTTATATCTCTGACCTTTACAGACCTCGCAAGGCACATAAATATCAGCAAGAAAGTGCATTTCTATCTTAACAATACCGTCACCCTGACACGCTTCACAACGTCCGCCTTTTACGTTAAACGAGAATCTGCTTGCGGTGTAGCCGTGCTTTTTAGCATCAGCAGTTGAGGCAAAAAGTTCTCTGATATCGTTAAATACACCTGTATATGTTGCGGGGTTTGAACGAGGTGTTCTGCCAATTGGTGACTGGTCAATATCAATCACTTTATCAAGATAATCGATACCCAGAATCTCCTGATGCTTACCTACAAACTTACGGGCACCATTAAGTTCATTTGCAAGCTTTTTATAGAGAATCTCATTTATCAGAGATGATTTACCTGAGCCAGAAACGCCTGTAACACAAACAAACTCACCCAATGGAATTTCAACATCAATATTCTGCAGATTGTTCTGAGAGGCACCGATAATTTTCAGTGATGTTCCATTACCTGTTCTTCTTTTTTCAGGGATACTTATTTTCTTTTTACCGCTCAGATACTGCCCTGTCAACGATTCATCACATTTGAGAATATCTTCATATTTTCCAGAGAAAACAACATTACCACCATGAATACCTGCACCAGGACCGATATCAACAAGGAAATCGGATTGCTCCATAGTTTCTTCATCATGTTCAACAACAATAAGTGTGTTACCTAAATCACGCAACTGTTTAAGTGTTGCAAGAAGTTTATCGTTATCACGCTGATGAAGACCGATGCTGGGTTCGTCAAGAACATAAAGCACACCTGTAAGCGATGAACCAATCTGAGTTGCAAGTCTGATTCTCTGACTTTCACCTCCTGAAAGAGTGCCTGACTGACGTGAAAGAGTGAGATATGAAAGACCGACTGAATTGAGGAATGTGAGTCTGTCTTTAATCTCTTTGATTATAAGGTTTGCTATTGATTTATCACGTTCTGAAAGTTCGAGAGTATCAACAAACTGTATAGCGTCATAAATAGTTTTCTGAGTAAAGTCATCAATATTGATACCACCTACAGTAACGCTGAGAGATTCTTTTTTTAGTCTTGCACCATTACAATCGGGACAAAGGCTATCATCCATATACTGTTCAATATCATTACGTGACCATTCACTTGTTGAGGTCTCATATCTTCGCTGGAGATTGTTGATAACACCCTCGAAATCAGTGAAATACGAGCCTGAGCCGTATTCATTTTTTCTTGTCAGTTTTATCTTTTCGCCATTTGTACCGAAGAGCAAAGCATTCAGACCGTCTTCAGGAATATTCTTTACGGGTGTATCAAGAGTGAAACCGTATTTATTGGCAATTCCCTCATAATACATTTCTGCGATTGTACCTTTGTCGGCATTACTCCAACCTGTGCCTTTAATCGCACCCTGACGGA
Source organism: Acutalibacteraceae bacterium (assembly GCA_045649705.1). Classification (GTDB taxonomy): domain Bacteria; phylum Bacillota; class Clostridia; order Oscillospirales; family Acutalibacteraceae; genus SIG575. The sequence continues at coordinate 5,974 of JAZRQI010000104.1, read as the reverse complement.
TTGAAAGTGATTTATCAGGAATAACCAGGTCAGGATTGATCTTTTTAGAAACGCCAAGACCTGAACAAGTAGGACAAGCACCAAATGGATTGTTGAAAGAAAACATCCTTGGTGTCAGTTCATCTATAGAACTTCCGTGTTCGGGACAAGCAAAATTCTGAGAAAAAAGAAGTTCTTCTTTCCCGATAACATCCACAAGAACGATACCGTTTGAAAGACTTGCGGCAGTTTCGATTGAATCAGCAAGTCTGCCCTTTATTTCTTCTTTCATAACAAGTCTGTCAACAACAATATCAATGTTATGTTTTTTGTTCTTTTCAAGTTTTATTTCTTCGGACAAATCGTAAATTATTCCGTCAATTCTGACTCGTACAAATCCTGATTTTCTTGCACTTTCAAGTTCTTTGACATGTTCACCTTTTTTGCCTTTGATTATAGGTGACATAATCTGAAGTTTTGTTCCTGTTTCAAGCATCATAACTTTGTCAACAATCTGATCAACAGTCTGCTTTGAAATCTCTTTACCGCAGACGGGACAGTGAGGAACACCGATTCTTGCATATAAAAGTCTGAGATAATCATAAATTTCAGTTACAGTACCCACTGTTGAACGCGGATTTTTTGAAGTTGTCTTCTGGTCAATCGAAATTGCAGGTGACAAGCCCTCAATATAGTCAACATTAGGCTTTTCCATCTGACCAAGAAACTGACGGGCATAAGAAGACAAGGATTCAACGTATCTTCTCTGACCCTCTGCATAAATCGTATCAAATGCAAGAGAAGATTTGCCTGAACCCGAAAGCCCTGTAAAGACAATAAGTTGGTCTCTCGGCAACTCAATGTCAACATTTTTTAAGTTGTGTTCTTTTGCACCTTTGATTACTATTTTTTTCTGCAATTTATTTTCCCTGCCTTAATTTTTCTATTCTGTCTCTGAGAGCTGCTGCATGTTCAAATTCAAGAATTTTCGCCGCAGCTTTCATCTCTCTTGTCAGGCGTTCGATAAGTTCTTCACGTTCTTTTCTGCTCATATTCTTTGCAGATTTCTTATCCTTGCCGTCTTTATTTGAAATTTCGATAACATCTCGTACATCTTTTTTGATCGTTGTAGGTACGATACCATTTTCTTCGTTATACTTCATCTGCTTTTCGCGTCTGCGATAAGTCTCTTTTATAGCTCTTTCCATAGATGGTGTCACCTGGTCAGCGTACATAATCACCTGACCGTTTGAGTTACGCGCAGCTCTACCTATTGTCTGAATAAGAGATGTTTCTGAACGCAAAAAGCCTTCTTTATCTGCATCAAGTATAGCAACAAGTGATACTTCAGGAATATCAAGACCTTCTCTCAGCAAGTTGATACCTATAAGAACATCAAATTCACCCATTCTCAAATCACGGATGATTTGCATTCTTTCGATTGTATCAACATCATAGTGCATATATCTTACTTTTATTGAGAGATTTTCAAAATAATCAGTAAGGTCTTCAGCCATTTTTTTAGTAAGAGTTGTTACAAGTGTTCTTTCGCCTTTTTGTGCTCTTAAATTTATTTCAGAAACCAAATCGTCTATCTGACCTTCAACAGGTCTGACAGAAATTTCAGGATCAAGAAGACCTGTGGGTCTGATAACCTGTTCTGCAATCTGAACACTTTTTTCTTTTTCAAATTCACCCGGTGTTGCACTGACAAATATTTTCTGACCGATTTTTGAGTAAAACTCATCAAATCTCAAGGGTCTGTTGTCAAATGCTGAGGGTAAACGGAAACCAAAATCTACAAGACTTTCTTTTCTTGCCCTGTCACCTGCATACATTCCTCTTACCTGAGGAAGCATAACGTGAGATTCGTCAACAAACAACAGGAAATCATCAGGAAAATAGTCAAGCAAAGTGTTGGGTGTAGAACCGGGTTCGCGTCTTGACATAATACGTGAATAGTTTTCGATACCCTTACAGAAACCTGTTTCACGGAGCATTTCAATGTCATATTCCGTTCTCTGTTTAATTCTCTGTGCTTCAAGAAGTTTACCCTGTTCTTCAAACTCTGCATATCTGTTTATCATTTCTTCATTGATTTCTTTTATAGATTCTTCCAATCTGTCTCTTGAAACAACATAATGTGATGCAGGATAAATTGCAGAATGAGAAAGAGTTGCCCTCACCTCTCCTGTCAAGGCATTCACTTCACATATACGGTCAATTTCATCACCAAAGAACTCAACACGTATTGCTTTATCATTTGAGTAAACGGGATAAATTTCGACAACATCTCCGCGTACTCTGAACTTATTTCTGATAAAGTTTATATCATTTCTTTCGTATTGAAGTTCAACTAATTTTTCAATTAAATCATCGCGATTTTTCTCCATACCTGTTCTGAGAGAAATCACCATATTCCTATAATCAATAGGGTCACCAAGTGAATATATACAGGAAACACTTGCAACTATGATAACATCCCGTCTTTCACTGAGAGCAGCTGTTGCTGAGTGTCGGAGTTTTTCAATTTCTTCATTGATTGCAGAGTCTTTTTCTATATACGTATCAGTTGATGGAACATAAGCCTCGGGCTGATAGTAGTCATAGTAAGAAACGAAATATTCAACTGCATTTTCAGGAAAAAACTCACGGAATTCTGAACATAACTGAGCGGCAAGAGTTTTGTTATGAGCAAGAACTAGTGTAGGACGGTTTACTTCAGCAATAACATTAGCCATTGTAAATGTTTTACCCGAACCGGTAACACCAAGAAGTGTCTGTTCATCATAACCTTTATTTAAACCCTCAACAAGTGCTTTTATTGCCTGTGGCTGGTCACCTGTAGGTTTATATTGTGAATGTAATTTGAACTGCTCCAAAACTCCACCTCCCCATTTCAATAATCACTATAATTATAAACTAAAAAACATAAAAAGTAAATACAAAAACAAAGATTCACGAACAAATGTTTACCAATTTTGCAAAATTTAACCGACTGTTTTCCAGTCGGTTTAAAAATAATTATAATGAAATTTTAACAGTCTTGATTTCCCATGGTCTGAAACTAAGTTTACCATCAGCAATTTGGGTTGTAACATTACCGAGAAGGTCAGTTTCAGCCATATCATTAGCACTATTAAAATTAAATACAGCAGTTGCAGCGTCATCTGAATAGTTGCAGAAACGTGCAAAAATTGCACCGTCTTCAGGATAAAATGTTGTGAGAATAACATCGCCACCGTCTGTGTTGAAATCAGCAATATTAAATTTTGACAAATCTCCCTCACCTTTTTCAAGTGAAACTACAGTAGGTTGATAAGCATAAGACATTGCACTGCGATGAATATCAGCATCTGACATTGTTCCGTCATAAGGCATCAATGCAAATTCATCTTTAAAAACACCCTCGAGAACCCTGTCACCGCACAAATAAAGACCTGAATACAGAAGCGGGATTTCCAGACGGTTACCCTGAATAACCGAACCCATACAACCGCGGTTAAATACAGCAATACCGTTGTTTTTATCATTCATGCCGAGCCAATAAACTCCCTGCATATATGTAGTGCTTGCAAAAGATTCTTCAGCAGACACTTCAGCATCATATCTGATATCATCTTCAGGATACCAGTATGATTCATTTTTACGAACCTGGCCGTTCCAATCAGAAATTGAGAAAGGAAGGTCACGTACCATTCTTCTGTTTTCGTCAAGACACATATTCATAATGAAGTTCATTTTTTCTTCGTGTCTGTGTCCATCGACAGTCAAAGATTTTTTAAGACCTTCTGCAATACCTGAATGGCCTACATTTTCACTATGAAGTTCAAATTTTGCCTTACAGTCGATTCTCTTTTGCTTACCGGAAAAACGCATCTCAAATCTGCAGGGAATTGTACTTACATTACCTTCAAATACTGCTTCGGCACCATGAGAAGAAACAGAAACATTCCATTTACCAATTGAAGAATAATTACCGTCTTCAACATATGCTGAGAAAAGCTCACCCTCACCGTTATCAAAAATCTTTTGATTTTTCACAGCATCATCAATATAGGCAATACCTTTATCTGTGAGTTTAACATTATAAAGAGGCGTCTTCAGTTCCCCTGCTTCGTTATTCCAACTGTATTCGGTATGTGTTTTCTTATTCAAAGGTTGTAAAGAAATTTTCTTTACAGTAAAGGGTTTCATCTTTACATTGATTCTGATAGTTTTACCGTCAACGGACATTTCACTGTCAAGCAGAGAATCACCGTCGTAAGCTGAAACTTCTCCGTTTACAGGTGCATCTATCCATTCATCAATATCAAAAGAATGAGCATTAACAACAAGAATTGACTCACTGTTTTTATCAGCAAAACGTTTTTTCAGTACACTGATAGAATTTTCTTTTACCTCTGATGAAAGTTTAAGTGAATCAGGTATAAATCTTCTTGACAAATCAAGCAAACCACAAATTGTAACATCGTGATGTTGTGCAACAAGTGCGTATTTCCAGGACTGCTCAAGTTTTTCTTGCATAGAAACTCCGCCGAGCATTACTGAAAGTGCATTAAGTTTTTCTGCCTGAACAGCAGCAACTTCGGACTCACGGCATCCGTTGAAAATTTCGTTACCACAGTAACCCCAAGGCATCTGCACGTGAAAATCATTATCATTCGTTCGCATTTCCTCTTTAGCCTCACCATAAAGTTCAGGAAGGTCTTCAAGAAGAACATAATGATAATCATCTTTTGTTTCAATATACTCAGTTATATCCTTAACTTCCTGAGTAAGATCATCATATCTTGAGGCAAGAAGCGGAGAAATATGTTTAAACTTCTCTTCGAATTCTTCAAGTGACCAGTAGCAACCTTCGCGTGGCCACCTGGATATAATCCAGTTATCAAGTGTTGTACAGTTGAATCCTCTGCCCTGTTCTTCATAAGTAGGTACTGCAGGAATTTCTGACAAATCTTTACCAATCCAACGTCCCCAGGGCAAATCAAAGTTCTTTGTATAGCCATAACCCATAACGTGAGAACGGAGAATTGCACCTTTATATCCGCAAAGCTTTGCCATCTGTGGTGTCTGATTGTTGAGCGCAAATTCAGAAATTGCATAAACACCCGGAGTTTTACCGAAGTGTTTCAGGTTTGTTCTGATTGCATAAGTAAGTTGACGAACATTGGATTCCTCAGAAATAAAAAGTGATAACGGCTGACCGTAAGTTGTAGCACCAAGACCGACCCTGTCAGGATATTTTTCAAGCAAATATGTAATAAGTTCCACAATTTCAGGATCAACTTTTGAATATTCATCAAAAGTAAAAGACTCATAATCAAGACCTACTCTGAGTTTCGGGTATTTTTCCATCCACTCGACAAGTTCTTTAAGGCGTGGTTTTACCTGATTCCCCCAAAGAACAAATCCACCATGATCGTAAGTTAAAATGTACAAAGGTTTGTTTTCCATAATTTTTCCTCCCTGCTTTTACAGGATATTTTCTTTCAGTATAACACTCACTTTTCGGGCTTGTCAAGCATAAAAAATACCGCAGAGTTAACTCTGCAGTATGTATTGTTAACTGTTTGAAAAATCCTGCTTTTTTATACCGAATATCATTCTTAGTAAACCACCGATTACTTTTGGATTCTTGAAAACAATCACTTTCATACTGCTACCTCCAAATCAAGTTCTGCAAATGACAATTCCGATAAGTATAATTGCCATTGCAATAACAGCAACGAGAAAAGATGACGGAAAACAGCAGGCAATAAACAGTCCTGTACCAAATGAAACAAGGATAACACCCAAACCGCAATTTCTTCGTCTTCTCATACACTCACCCCGCTGAATATACTGTCACTTTTATTATATTCACACAGGTTATAAATGTGAAAAGACCGTATCCGACGATACGGTCTTCAAATTATAATTCCCACTCTTTCAAATCTTTTACTTCGTTATACATTGCAATATAATTTTCATGTCTTGAGGGATGAATCTT